>NZ_SCMM01000024.1:0-69568 GCF_005503345.1 Ramlibacter sp. 2FC | reverse complement strand
GCCAACGGCGACCTCGGCCAGAAGATCACGGTGGACGTCAAGGGCGAGATCCTGCAGATCAAGGACACCATCAACACCATGGTGGACCAGCTGGGGTCTTTCGCCTCCGAGGTGACGCGGGTGGCGCGCGAGGTGGGCACGGAGGGCAAGCTCGGCGGCCAGGCCGAGGTCAAGGGGTTGGCCGGCACCTGGAAGGACTTGACCGAGAACGTGAACGCCATGGCCGGCAACCTGACGGTGCAGCTGCGCGACGTGTCCAAGGTGGCGACCGCGATTGCCAACGGCGACCTCGGCCAGAAGATCACGGTGGACGTCAAGGGCGAGATCCTGCAGATCAAGGACACCATCAACACCATGGTGGACCAGCTGGGTCTGTTCGCCTCCGAGGTGACGCGGGTGGCGCGCGAGGTGGGCACGGAAGGGCGGCTCGGCGGCCAGGCCGAGGTCACCGGCGTGGCCGGTACCTGGAGGGACTTGACCGAGAGCGTGAACGCCATGGCCGGCAACCTGACGGTGCAGCTGCGCGACGTGTCCAAGGTGGCGACCGCGATTGCCAAGGGCGACCTCGGCCAGAAGATCACGGTGGACGTCAAGGGCGAGATCCTGCAGATCAAGGACACCATCAACACCATGGTGGACCAGCTGGGTCTGTTCGCCTCCGAGGTGACACGGGTGGCGCGCGAGGTGGGCACGGAGGGCAAGCTCGGCGGCCAGGCCGACGTCAAGGGCGTCTCGGGGACCTGGAAAGACCTGACCGACAACGTGAACTCGATGGCCGGCAACCTAACTGGCCAGGTGCGCAACATCGCCGAGGTGACGACGGCGGTGGCGAACGGCGACCTGTCCAAGAAGATCACCGTGGACGTGCGCGGCGAGATCCTGCTGCTCAAGGAAACCATCAACACCATGGTCGAGCAGTTGCGCGGTTTCGCCTCGGAAGTCACGCGGGTGGCGCGCGAGGTGGGCACGGAAGGACGGCTGGGAGGCCAGGCCTTCGTCACCGGCGTGGCAGGCACCTGGAAGGATCTGACCGACAGCGTCAACATGATGGCCTCCAATCTCACCGACCAGGTGCGCAACATCGCCACGGTGACGACCGCGGTGGCGAACGGCGACCTGTCCAAGAAGATCACGGTGGACGTCAAGGGCGAGATCCTGGAACTGAAGAACACCATCAACACCATGGTGGATCAGCTCAACAGCTTCGCCGCGGAAGTGACGCGCGTGGCACGCGAGGTGGGCACCGAGGGCAAGCTCGGCGGCCAGTCGGTCGTACGCGGCGCTTCCGGGACCTGGAAGGACCTGACCGACAACGTGAACTTCATGGCGGCCAACCTGACCAACCAGGTGCGCGGCATCGCGAGGGTGGTGACCGCGGTGGCGAACGGCGATCTGAAAAAGAAGCTCACCGTGGAGGCCAAGGGCGAGATCGCCGAGCTGGCCGACACCATCAACGACATGACCGACACCCTGGCCCTGTTCTCCGACCAGGTGACTTCGGTGGCTCGGGAAGTGGGCGTCGAGGGCAAGCTCGGCGGCCAGGCCAATGTGCCCGGCGCGGCCGGCACCTGGAGGGATCTGACCGACAACGTGAACGGTCTGGCGGCGAACCTGACCAACCAGGTGCGGGCGATCGCGGAGGTGGCGACCGCGGTGACCAAGGGCGATCTCACCCGCAACGTCCAGGTGGAAGCCAAGGGCGAGGTGGCAGACCTCAAGGACAACGTGAATGAAATGATCCGCAACCTGCGCGAAACCACGCGGCAGAATGCCGAGCAGGACTGGCTCAAAACCAACCTGGCCAGGTTCACCCGCGTGCTCCAGGGGCAGCGCGACCTGGCGGCTGTGTCCAAGATGGTGCTCTCCGAGCTGGCGCCGCTCGTCAACGGCCAACACGGCATCTTCTACATCATGGACGAAACCCAGCCTGAGAACCCGAGGTTGCGGCTGCTCTCGGCCTACGCCTACAAGGAACGCAAGAACCTCGCCAACGAATGGCGGATCGGCGAGGGGGTGGTCGGACAGTGCGCCTACGAGAAGCAGCGCATCCTGCTCACCAACGTGCCGAACGACTACATCGAAATCACCTCGGGCCTGGGCGAGGCCCGGCCGTTGAACATCATGGTCCTGCCCATCGTTTTCGAAAGCAAGGTCAGGGCGGTGGTCGAATTGGCCTCGTTCACGCTGTTCAGCCAGATCCACCAGACCTTTCTCGACCAGCTCGGCGAATCCATAGGCATCGTGATCAACACGATCGAAGCCAACATGCGCACAGAGGAGCTGCTCAAGCAGTCCCAGTCGCTCACGGAGGAACTGCAGAGCGGCCAGGAGGAACTGCGCCAGACCAACGAGGAGCTGGAGGTGAAGGCGCGCCTGCTTGAGGAGCAGAAGGTCGAAGTCGAGCGCAAGAACCGCGAGGTGGAGACCGCGAAGATGGCGCTGGAGGACAAGGCCGAGCAGTTGACGCTCACGTCCAAGTACAAGTCGGAATTTCTCTCGAACATGTCGCACGAGTTGAGAACGCCGCTCAACAGCCTGCTCATCCTGGCCCAGCAACTCAGCGACAACGAGGACAAGAACCTCAGCTCGAAACAAGTCGAGTATGCCAAGACCATCCAGGGCTCGGGCAAGGACCTGCTGGCGTTGATCAACGAGATCCTGGACCTTTCAAAGATCGAATCCGGCACCGTGACGCTGGATCTGGCCGAGGTGCCGTTCAACGGCATGCACGAGCAGCTCCTGCGCAACTTCCGCCATGTGGCGGAAAACCGCGGCCTGGGCTTCTTGGTCGAGTTGGCGCCTGGGCTGCCCGAAACGATACGCACGGACGAGAAGCGGCTGCTTCAGGTGATCAAGAACCTCTTGTCCAATGCTTTCAAGTTTACCGACAAGGGCCGCGTCACGGTGCGCGTTGAGCCGGCGACTTCAGGCTGGAGCGTGGACCATGCCGGATTGAACCGCAGCGAGACCGTCGTCGCCTTCTCGGTCACGGATACCGGCATCGGCGTGCCCCCGGAAAAACAGAAGATCATTTTCGAAGCCTTCCAGCAGGCCGACACGGGTACGGCGCGCAAGTATGGCGGCACCGGCCTGGGCCTGTCCATCAGTCGCGAGATCGCGCGCCTGCTGGGTGGCGAGTTGCGCTTGACCCGCAGCGAGGCCGGCAAGGGCAGCACCTTCGTGCTGTTCCTCCCGCAACGCACCACCGAGACCGCCCAGGCAAGCCGCGGGATGCCAGCCGGCAGCGGGACCGGTGGCAGGGGACGGCTGCGCAGCGAATGGGGTGCGCCATCGCGATCCGCCGGTACGGCGTCCCGGGACGAGCCGTCGGTGGAGGACATCCCGCGCGCGCGCCTGTCGGACGAAGCGGTGGCGGATCCCGGGGGGCCGACGGGCGAGGCCGGCGACGACCGCGCCACGCTCAAGCCGGAAGACCGCATCCTGCTGATCGTCGAAGACGACATCAGGTTCGCCGACATCCTGCTCGACGCGGCGCGGCAGAAGGGCTTCAAGGGCCTGGTCGCCACGCGTGGCGACGAGGCGCTGCAGTTCGCCAGCGAATTCAGGCCGACGGCGATCACCCTCGATCTCCATCTGCCCGACGTTGACGGCTGGGTCGTGCTGGAGCGCTTGAAGCGCAATCCGGCGACCCGCCACATTCCGGTCGACATCATCTCGGTCGAGGACAACCGGCCGCGCGCCCTGCGCTACGGCGCCTTCGAGTACTTGGTCAAGCCGGTGACGGCGGATGCCATCCAGAAGGCGCTCGCCGAAATCAAGAAGTTCTCCGAGCTGGAGGTAAAGGACCTGCTGGTGGCCGACGGCGATGAGGTGCATCGCAGAAGCATCCTCGAAATCATCGGCAACGGCGACGTCCGCATCAAGTCTGTCGCCAGCGGCAAGGAGGCACTTTCGGCGTTGAAGAAGAAGCGCTATGACTGCATGGTGCTGGATCTCAGGCTGCCCGACATGTCGGGCACCGATCTGCTCGAGGCGATGCAGGCCAATGAGCTGACGCAGGACGTGCCGGTGATCGTCTACGGGACGGGCGTGTTGCCGAGGGGCGAGCAGGAGAAGCTCAAGGCGCTGGTCGGCAAGGGCATCGTCAAGGACGTGCAATCGCCCGAGCGGCTGCTTGACGAAACCGCGCTGTTCCTGCATCGCGTCGTCTCCAGGCTGCCGGACAACCGGCGCCAGATGCTGGAAAAGCTTTATCAGAACGCGGACACCATGGCGGGCAAGAAAGTGCTGGTGGTGGACGACGACGTGCGCAACATCTTTGCGCTGACCAGCGTGCTGGAGCGCAACAAATTGGAGGTGGTTTCGGCGGAAAATGGCAAGGCAGCGATCGAGCTGCTGAAAAAGAATCTCGACACCGACATCGTGCTGATGGACATCATGATGCCGGAGATGGATGGCCTCGAGACCATGCGCCAGATCCGCAAGATCAAGAAATTCGAGGCGCTGCCCATGATCGCGCTCACGGCCAAGGCGATGAAGGGAGACCGGGAGAAATGCATCGAGGCCGGTGCCTCGGATTACGTGAGCAAGCCGGTGGATACCGATCAACTCCTCTCACTCATGCGGGTGTGGCTTTACAGGTAGGGGGTGCGTGCCATGACAGCGCTGGAACGGCTGGATCAGCCGGAGTCTGTCGCCATCGAGACCATTGAGCTGCCGCTGCTTCTGAAGGCGATATACCAGCGCTATGGCTACGATTTGCGTGACTATGCGGTCGCATCTCTCATGCGGCGCATCCGCCGCGCCATGACCCTGGAAAAGCTTGCCACGCTGTCGGCCTTTCAGGAGCGCGTGCTGCGAGAAGCGGCGTGCATGGCGCGCTTCCTCGATGTGCTTTCGGTGGACGTCTCGGCCATGTTTCGCGACCCCGGCGTCTACCAGGTGTTTCGTGACAAGGTGGTGCCGGGTCTGCGCGGCCTGCCCCTCGTCCGCGTCTGGCATGCGGGCTGCTGTACGGGAGAGGAGGTTTATTCCATGGCCATCCTGCTGCATGAGGCGGGACTGCTGGGCAAGACCAAGCTCTATGCAACCGACATCAACGAAAGGGTGCTGGCCAAGGGCAGGGGTGCGATCTTCCCGCTCAAGCGCATGCGCGAATACACGGGCAACTATCAGCACAGCGGTGGTCTTGCGCAGTTTTCCGATTACTACGCCGCCAAACACGAGGGCGCGATCATGCGTGACTTTCTGCGCGGCAACATCGTCTGGGCGACGCACAACCTGGTCACTGACTCGTCCTTCAACGAATTCCATGTGATCCTTTGCCGCAATGTCATGATCTATTTCAACCGCGAATTGCAGGCCCGGGTGCACAAGCTCCTGTACCAGAGCCTGGCGCCGGGCGGCGTTTTGTGGCTGGGGGCTGGCGAATCGCTGCGCTTCACGCCGTTTGAAGACCGGTACGACGTGGTGGACGAGGCGGGAAAACTGTACCGGAAGGCAAGCTAAGAAAAAGGGATGGTGATGAAATACGCGCTGGTCGTCATTGGGGCGTCGACGGGGGGGCTGCAGGCTTTGCGCACGGTCCTGTCGACGCTGCCGGCGACGTTCCCGCTTCCGATTGTGGTCGTTCAGCACCGCCAGCCGGTCACCAGCGATGCGCTTCGATTCGTGTTGCAGCAGGGGTGCGCCCTGCAGGTGCGAGAAGCCGTCGACAAGCAGCCCATTGAACCGGGCAACCTGTACCTCGCGCCGGTGGGCTACCACCTGCTGGTCGATGGCGATCACTTCGCGCTGTCCACGGAAGATCCGGTGCTATTCGCGCAGCCGTCGATCGACGTGCTGTTCGAAAGTGCCTCGGAATCGTTCGGCGCGCGCACGATAGGGGTGATTCTGACCGGCTCAAGTGAGGACGGGGCCCGGGGCCTGGCGGCCATCCGACGGCACGAGGGCGTGGCTCTCGTCGAATGCCCCGCACAGGCCCACGCGGGAACGATGCCGGAGGCCGCCAAACGGGCCGCCCGTGATGCCGTCGAGCTCGCGCTCGAGGAGATCGGGCCGCATCTCCTCGAACTGGGCCTGAAACAGTGATATTCAAAAGGCAAGACGCGCATTTGCAGGAGCCATGGCATGGAAGCGGAACAGACTGAGATTCCGGCTTTGAGTCACTCCGATGAGCTGCTGCATCCGCTGTCGCGGGACGGCGAGCCGGCCAGCATCCTGGTGGTGGACGACAACGAGAACAAGCTGGCGTCGATCGCAGCCGTCGTCGCCAGCATGGGCCTGAACGTGCTCACCGCAAGGTCGGGGCGCGAAGCGCTGCGCCAGCTTTTGAAACGTGACTTCGCCGTGGTGCTGCTGGACGTCTACATGCCGATCATGGATGGCTTCGAAACGGCGATCCTGATCCACAACCGACCGCGCTCGGCGCATACGCCCATCATTTTCGTCACCGCCGAAGCCGGCTCGGAAATCGAGCGCTCCAGGGGCTATACGCTTGGCGCCGTGGACTACATCTACTCGCCTATCGTACCGGATGTCTTGCGCGCCAAGATAGGGGTGTTCGTCGACCTCTTCTACCTCAATCGCCAGCTCAAGCGCCAGTCTGAGGAACTGCAGCTGCACACCGAGGAGATCGCGCGCAAGAACCTGCAACTCGAAGACGCCACGAAAATGAAATCCGAGTTTCTGGCCAATATGTCGCATGAGTTGCGCACACCGTTGAACGCGATCATCGGCTTTTCCGAGGTTTTGAAGGACGGCTTGGGCGGAGAGCTGACCAAGAAGCAGGGGGACTATGTCACCGAGATTTTCAAAAGCGGCATGCACCTGCTCTCGCTCATCAACGACATCCTCGATTTATCAAAGGTCGAGGCGGGAAGGATGGCGCTCGAGCTCGAGGCGGTGGACGTGGCCGGCGTGCTTGAAGCGGGATTCAGCATCATCAAGGAAAAAGCGCTTCAGCACCGCATCAGGCTGAAGCTCGACGTTCCAGATCACGCCGGAGACATCGGCGCCGACGCGCGTAAGGTCAAGCAGATCGTCTACAACCTGCTCTCCAACGCCGTCAAGTTCACTCCGGAGGGCGGCGAGGTGCGGGTTTCCGCGCGTGCTGTAAAGCGGGGCGAGATGAGACTGGTCGCCCCGCAAGGCGGGGGCTGCCACCAGTTGCCGCTGCCGCAGAGCGAATACGAGGATTTCCTCGAGATCCGGGTGTGCGACAACGGCATCGGCATCGACAGAGCGGACCTGCCGCGCCTCTTTCAGGCTTTCCTTCAGCTCGATTCGTCCCTGGCGCGGCAGCACGATGGCACCGGCCTTGGATTGGCCATGGTCAGGCGGCTGACCGAACTGCATGGTGGAACGGTCGGCGTCGCCAGCGCGCCCGGCTGCGGCTCTTGTTTCGCCGTATGGCTGCCTTGGCGGAAAACGCTGGAGGAGGCCAGACAGGCAGAGCCATCCGGCTTGACGTCAATGGCAGCCGAAGCCGCCGAAACGACAGCTGTGAAAGGCGCTCTCACGCGGCGAGCCCTGGTGATCGAGGACGACGAGCTTGCGGCGACGGCCCTGCGCGCCCATCTGGAGGGTGCGGGCTTTCGCGTTGACTGGGCGCCGGATGCCGTCCGCGGGCTGGAGATGGCTGCGCAGGAGCGCCCCGACCTCATCACGCTCGACCTGTTGCTGCCCGGCATGGGCGGCTGGGAGGCGCTCTCCAGAATCAAGAAATCTGCGCTACTTTCCGGCATACCGGTGGTCATCGTCTCCATTGTCGCGGACAAGAAAACCGGCTTCGCGCTCGGTGCGGCCAAGGTGCTGCAGAAACCGGTGGCACGAAAAACACTGCTGTACGCGATCGGCGAACTGGGATTCGGTGTCGGAATCGGTGGTCAGTCCGGCCGAAAATTCTCGGTGCTGGTCGTAGACGACGATAGGAAAGCCGTGGAACTGATCGCGGCCCACCTTGAAAAGCAGAACTGCGAGGTGTTTCGCGCCCATGGGGGGCGCGAGGCGATCGCGAGCGCGCGACGGCTGTTGCCTGATCTCATCATCCTGGATCTCGTGATGCCGGACATCAGCGGCTTCGACGTGGTGGAAGCGCTGAAATCCCGGCCCGACACGGCTGCCGTGCCCATCCTCATCCTGACCGGCAAGACGATCACGAAGGCGGACCAGCAGCGGTTGAACGGGGACGTCCTGAAAATCGTGGGGAAGGCTTATCTGGACCGGCCGCAATTCCTTGCCGAGGTCCAGCGCGCTTTGCATGGGAAGTGTTCAGTGCTTACGGGAGAAAATCATGTCGCGGATACTGATTGTCGAAGACTCGCCCACCAACATGATGCTGGCGGTGGCGGTTCTCGAGAGCGAGGGACATGCCTTGCTCCAAGCCGGGAGGGCGGGCGAAGCGATAGCGATCGCCCGTCGTGAGCATCCGGACATCATCCTCATGGACATCGGGTTGCCGGACATGGACGGCATGGAGGCCACGCGCATCCTCAAGGCCGATCCCGGAACGAAAGATATCCCGATCATCGCGCTCACCGCCTACGCCATGAAAGGCGACAAGGAGCGCATACTTGACGCGGGTTGCGATGGCTACATCGAAAAGCCGATCCGCTACAAGAACTTCCTCGCTGCGGTGGACGCCGCCGCGCGGCCGCCACCGCGGTGATGCAATCCGATGAGCCCGTGGGTGGCCCGGGATGGCCCAGTCAGCTCGAGCGCCGTTTGCCGACGACCCGCTCCAGTTCTTCGCGCAAGGCCGTGACATGCTCGCCGACGCGGGCGATGGCAGCCTCGAGCTGGGGCAGGGTGCAGCCGAACTCGCGGCACCAGTAGGCCATTTCCCTGGCGTCCAGGGGGTCGACCCGTCCCGGGTCGAGCGGCTTGAAAGTCTGGTCGTCCGTGCTCATGCGCTTCTCCCTGAGGCCGGTGCGTGCTGCATCGGCCCTCATTGTGCGCCAATACCGGCTTCGGGGGGAATCTCCACTCGCGCCGTGCCGGCCTTGTCCAGCACGAAGTCGATGAAGCTGCGCGCGGCGCGGGTCTGGTAGCGGTTGGGCATGTAGAGCATGAACATCTGCGTGCCGAAGATGCTGAGCCTGAAGTCGTCGAGCGTGGTGAGGATCTCGCCGGACTGCACGGCGTCCTGTACCACGTAGTCCGGCACCAGGCCCACGCCCAGGCCGGCCTGGATGGCCTGGCGCAGGAAGGGGAAATGCTCGGAGATCAGCGTGGGCTCCAGCGTCACCTCATGCCGCTGGCCGCCGCGATAGGCCGACAGGCGCAGCTGCCGGCTGGCCACGCCCGAGGTGATCAGCGGCGCGCTGCGCAGCTGATCGAGCTCGGTTGGCAGTCCCTTGGCGCTGGCGTAGTCGCGCGAGGCGCAGGCCACGTAGCGCACCGGGCCGAGCTCGCGCGCGACCAGGGCCTGGGGCGGCTCGGGCAGCACGCGGATCGCGATGTCGACCTCGTCGCGCACCAGGTCGTCGACGCGGTTCTCGAACAGCACGTCGAGCACGATGGCCGGGTACAGGCGCTTGAATTCGATCAGCCAGTCGCTCATCACCATCTGGCCATAGCCGCTGGGCACGCTCAGCCGCACCCGGCCCTGCAGGCTCTGGCCCAGGGTGGACACCGTCTCGCGCGCGGCCAGCAGCTCGTTCTGGATGCTCAGGCCGTGGCGGTACAGGCGCAGCCCGACCTCGGTGGGCTCGACGCGGCGCGTGGTGCGGCGCACCAGCTGCGCGCCTACCGAGCGCTCGAGCTGGCTCAGGTGGTAGCTGACGTTGGCGCGTGTCATCTTGAGCTTGCGCGCCGCCTGGCTCAGGTTGCCGGCGTCCAGGATGTCGACCAGCAGGGTCAGCGAGCTCAGGTCCATGAGGAAGGATTGTCAAACATGATTTGACGGTCTGTCAATATTTTATGTGATTGTCAAGACTCTTTGGCGGATGAACAATGCGGTTCCGATCCAGAACCCTGCCCCCCAACCCAAGGAGACCCCCGCATGAGCGCTGACGCCCAGCATCCCGTTGTCCAGACCGCCCGCCAGGGCCGCGTGCTCGTGGTGACGATCGACAACCCGCCGGTCAATGCGCTGGGCGTGGGCGTGCGCGGTGGCCTGCTGGCGGCGATAGCCCAGGCCGACGCCGACCCCGAGGTGGCGGCCGTGCTGCTGGTGGGCGCCGGGCGCGCCTTTATCGCCGGTGCCGACATCCGCGAGTTCGGCAAGCCGCCGCTGCCGCCCTCGTTGCCCGAGGTCTGCAACCGCATCGAAGCCTGCGCCAAGCCCGTGGTCGCCGCCCTGCACGGCCCGGCCCTGGGCGGCGGTCTCGAGATCGCGCTGTCAGCCCATTACCGCCTGGCCATGGCCGACGCCAGGCTCGGCCTGCCCGAGGTGCAGCTGGGCCTGATGCCGGGTTCGGGCGGCACGCAGCGCGCGCCGCGCCTGATGGGCGTCAAGCCGGCCGTGGAGCTGATGCTCAGCGGCCGCCACATGGGCGCCCAGGAAGCGCTGGCCACTGGGCTGATCGACCGGCTGGGCGAGGGCGCCGACGCGCGCGCGGCGGGCCTCGCCTATGCCGAGGAACTGCTGGCCCAGGGCGCGGGCGTGCGCCGCACGCGCGACGCCCAGGCGGCCCTGGCCGACAAGGCCGCCAGCCAGGCGGCACTGGGCGCGCTCAAGGCCGAGACGGTCAAGAAATCGCGCGGCCTGTTCTCGCCGCTCAAAGTGATCGAGGCGGTGCAGGCCGGCCTGGATCTGCCTTTCGACGCCGCCCTGAAGCGCGAGCGCGAGCTGTTCCTGCAGTGCATAGACAGCCCGCAGCGCGCCGGCCTGATCCACGCCTTCTTTGCCGAGCGCGAGGTGGCCAAGGTGCCCGAGGCCAAGGCGGCCCAGCCGCGGCCCATCGCCAGCGTGGGCGTGGTCGGCGGCGGCACCATGGGCGCCGGCATCGCGGTCGCGGCGCTGGACGCCGGCCTGCCCGTGACCATGGTCGAGCGCGACCAGGCCTCGATCGCGCGCGGCCGCGCCAACGTCGAGAAGGTCTACGACGGCCTGGTGGCCAAGGGCCGCCTGACGCCCGAGGCCAAGGCTGCCGTGATGGCGCGCTTCGCGGGCAGCACCTCGTACGAGGCCCTGGCCGGCGTGGACCTGGTGATCGAGGCCGTGTTCGAGGACCTCGAGGTCAAGAAGGCCGTGTTCGCCGAGCTCGACCGCTGCTGCAAGCCGGGCGCGGTGCTGGCCACCAACACCTCCTACCTGGACATCGACGCCATCGCGGCCAGCATCTCGCGGCCGCAGGACGTGATCGGCCTGCATTTCTTCTCGCCGGCCAACATCATGAAGCTGCTCGAGATCGTGGTGCCGGCCCAGGTCGGCGCCGACGTGGTCGCCACGGCCTTCGAGCTCGCGAAGAAGCTCAAGAAGGTGCCGGTGCGCGCCGGCGTCTGCGACGGCTTCATCGGCAACCGCATCCTGGCCGTCTACCGTGCGGCGGCCGATCACATGATGGAGGACGGTGCCAGCCCTTACGAGATCGACGAGGCCGTGCGTGCCTTCGGCTACCCCATGGGCCCGTTCCAGGTCTCGGACCTGGCCGGCGGCGACATCGGCTGGGCCACGCGTAAGCGCAAGGCCGCCACGCGCGATCCGAAGGCGCGTTACGTGCAGATCGCCGACCGCCTCTGCGAGCGCGGCTGGTTCGGCCAGAAGACCGGCCGCGGCTACTACCTCTACCCCGAGGGCGCGCGCATCGGCCAGCCCGACCCCGAGGTGCTGGCCATCGTGGCCGCCGAGCGCCAGCGCGCCGGCATCACGCCGCGCAGCTTCAGCCAGGACGAGATCATGCGCCGCTACATGGCGGCCATGGTCAACGAGGGGGCCAACGTGGTGCACGAAGGCATCGCGCTGCGCCCGCTGGACGTGGACGTGACCTTCCTCTACGGCTACGGCTTCCCGCGCCACCGCGGCGGCCCTATGAAGTACGCGGACATGGTGGGGCTAGACAGGATACTGGCCGACATCCGCGAATTCGCGAAAGACGACCCGCTGTTCTGGCAGCCCTCGCCGCTGCTGGTGGACCTGGTCGCCAAGGGCGCGAACTTCGACAGCCTCAACCGCAGCGAATAAGCCGCGGACCACCCGTTTCCCACTTTCTGTAAGGACACGCCATGCGTGAAGCCGTCATCGTCTCCACCGCCCGCACGCCGCTGACCAAGTCGCACCGCGGCGAATTCAACATCACGCCTGGCCCGACCCTGGCCGCCTTTGCCGTCAAGGCCGCCGTCGAGCGCGCCGGCATGGACCCCGCGCTGATCGAGGACGCCATCCTCGGCTGCGGCTACCCCGAGGGCATCACCGGCCGCAACATCGCGCGCCAGGCCGTGATCCGCAGCGAGCTGCCGCTGTCCATCGCCGGCACCACCGTGAACCGCTTCTGCGCCTCGGGCCTGCAGGCTATTGCGATGGCTGCCGGGCGCATCGTCGCCGAGGGCGCGCCGGCCATGATCGCGGGCGGCGTCGAGAGCATCTCGGGCATTCGCACGCGCGACGACGGCAACTCCGGCATGGACCCCTGGATCGTGGAGCACAAGCCCGATCTCTACATGGCCATGATCGACACGGCCGACATCGTGGCGCGCCGCTACGGCATCTCGCGCGAGGCCCAGGACCGCTTCTCGGTCGAGAGCCAGCGCAAGACCGCCGAGGCCCAGGCGGCTGGCCGCTTCAGGGACGAGATCGTGCCCTGCAGCACGGTGATGGCCGTGACCGACAAGGAGAGCGGCGCGGTGAGCCAGCGCGCGGTGGTGGCCGAGGCCGACAACTGCAACCGCCCCGGCACCAGCTACGAGAGCCTGGCCAAGCTGCAGCCGGTCAAGGGCCCGGACCAGTTCGTCACGGCCGGCAACGCGTCCCAGCTGTCCGACGGCGCCTCGGCCTGCGTGCTGATGGAAGGCCGCGAGGCCGAGCGCCTGGGCCTCGCGCCCCTGGGGGCTTTCCGCGGCTTGGCCGTGGCCGGCTGCGAGCCCGACGAGATGGGCATAGGCCCGGTGTTCGCCGTGCCCAAGCTGCTGGCGCGCCACGGGCTCAAGGTTGACGACATCGATCTCTGGGAGCTCAATGAGGCCTTCGCCTCGCAGGCCCTGTACTGCCAGCAGCGCCTGGGCATTCCCGACGAGCGCCTGAACGTCAACGGCGGCGCGATCTCCATCGGCCACCCGTTCGGCATGACCGGCGCGCGCCTGGCCGGCCATGTGCTGCTCGAAGGCCGCCGCCGCAAGGCGAAATACGCCGTGGTCACCATGTGCATCGCCGGCGGCATGGGCGCGGCCGGGCTGTTCGAGATTTTCTGAGGTACGACATGGATCTGAATTTCACCCCCGAAGAGCAAGCCTTCCGCGCCGAGGTGCAGGCCTTCCTGAAGGACCAGCTGCCCAAGCGCATCTCCGACAAGGTCAAGGCCGGCCAGCGCCTCACCAAGCAGGACCAGGAGGAATGGCACGCCATCCTCAACGCGCGCGGCTGGCTGGCCAACCACTGGCCCGAGCAGTGGGGCGGGCCGGGCTGGAGCGCGGTGCAGAAGTTCATCTTCGACAACGAATGCGCGCTGGCCGGCGGGCCGCGCATCGTGCCGTTCGGCGTCAACATGCTGGGTCCGGTGCTGATCAAGTACGGCAACGAGGCGCAGAAGAAATACTGGCTGCCGCGCATCCTGAGTGGCGCCGACTGGTGGTGCCAGGGCTATTCCGAGCCCGGCTCGGGCTCCGACCTGGCCTCGATCAAGACCACGGCGGTGCGCGGGCGTGACGAACAGGGCGAGCACTACATCGTCAACGGCCAGAAGACCTGGACCACCCAGGGCCAGCACGCCAACATGATCTTCTGCCTGGTGCGCACCAACAAGCAGGCCAAGGCGCAGGCCGGCATCAGCTTCCTGCTGGTGGACATGGGCACGCCGGGTGTCGAGCTGCGCCCGATCCGCACGCTGGACGGCGACCACGAGGTCAACGAGGTGTTCTTCACCGACGTGCGCGTGCCGGCCGAGAACCTGGTCGGCGAGGAGGACAAGGGCTGGACCTACGCCAAGTACCTGCTGACCTACGAGCGCACCGGCATCGCCGGCGTCGGCTTCTCGGTGGCCGCGCTGGAAAAGCTCAAGGTGGTGGCGGGCAAGGTGCAGCGCCACGGCCGCCCGCTGGACCAGGACCCGCAGTTCGCGGCGCGCATGGCCAAGGTCGAGATCGACCTCGAGAACATGAAGACCACCAACCTGCGCGTGATCGCGGCCGTGGCCGGCGGCGGCGTGCCGGGCGCCGAGAGCTCCATGCTCAAGATCCGCGGCACCGAGATCCGCCAGGAGATCCTCTCGCTGATCCGCCGCGCCATGGGGCCCTACGCGCTGCCTTTCATCGAGGCTGCGCAGTACGCCGGCGACGACGACGAGCCCGTCGGACCGGAGGAGGCTGCCACGGCCGCCGCCAACTACTTCAACTACCGCAAGCTGTCGATCTTCGGCGGCTCCAACGAAATCCAGAAGAACATCATCTCCAAGATGATCCTGGGCCTGTGAGGGGACTGCGATGAATTTTGAGCACACCGAAGACCGCCGCATGCTGGCGGACAGCCTGGACCGCTTCGTCGCCGAGCAGTACGGCTTCGAATCCCGCAACCGCATCGCCTACGGCGAGCAGGGCCACAGCACCGAGCTCTGGCAGCAGTTCGCCGAGCTCGGCGCCATAGGCGCGCTGTTCCCGGAAAGCGAGGGCGGCTTCGGCGGCGCGGGCTTCGACATCGCCGTGGTGTTCGAGAGCCTGGGCCGCGGCCTGGTCGCCGAGCCCTTCCTCGGCGCCCTCATGGTGGGCCGCGCGATCGCCGCCGCCGGCAGCGCCGCGCAGAAGGAGCGCCTGGCGGGCCTGATGGCCGGCAGCCAGATCGCCGCGCTGGCGCACGACGAGCCGGGAAATCACTACGAGCTCTCGCGCGTGGCCACGCGCGCCGAGCGCCAGGGCGAGGGCTGGGTGCTCTCCGGCGCCAAGGCCGTGGCGCTGTTCGGCGACGAAGCCCAGCTGCTGCTGGTGTCGGCGCGCACGGCCGGCGCGCTGGAGGACGAGGCCGGGCTCTCCCTGTTCCTGGTGCCCGGCGACGCCGCAGGCCTGACGCGCCGCGGCTACGGCCGCATCGACGGCGGCCGCGCGGCCGAGCTCGTGCTGGACCAGGTGCAACTCGGCGCCGACGCGCTGCTGGGCGCCGAGGGCCAGGGCCTGGCCACGCTCGAGCTCGCCATCGCCCATGGCCTGCTGGCCCTCAGTGCCGAGGCCCTGGGCGCGATGGAGGTGGCCAAGCAGCACACGCTGGAGTACCTGCGCACGCGCAAGCAGTTCGGCGTGCCCATCGGCAGCTTCCAGGCCCTGCAGCACCGCATGGCCGACCTGCTGCTCGAGGTCGAGCAGGCGCGCTCGGCCGTAATCAACGCCGCGGCAGCGATCGACGCCGACCGCCTCACGCGCGAGCGTGCGGTCTCGGCCGCCAAGTTCAGCATCGGCCGCATAGCCGCGCTGGTGGCCGAGGAAAGCATACAGATGCACGGCGGCATCGGCATGACCTGGGAGTTGCCGCTTGCGCATTACGCCAAGCGTCTGGTCATGATCGACCACCAGCTCGGCGACGAGGACCACCACCTGGCGCGCTACATGGCGCTGGGCCGGCAGGAGCGAGCATGAGCACCACAAGCACAACGGCCGCTGTCGAGGGCATGGACTTTCCGCTCCAGGGCGTGCGCGTGCTGGACCTCTCCCGGGTGTTTGCCGGGCCGCTGTGCGGCCAGGTGCTGGCCGACTTCGGCGCCGAGGTCATCAAGGTCGAGCACCCCGGCCGCGGCGACGACACGCGTGACTGGGGCATGCGCATCGGCAAGACCGAGACCACCTACTACAACAGCATGAACCGCAACAAGCGGTCCATCACCGTGGATCTGCAGACGCCCGAGGGCGTGAAACTGATCCACGACCTGATCCCGCAGTTCGACGTGGTGATCCAGAACTTCAAGACCGGCGGCGCCGAGAAGCTGGGCCTGGGCTACGAGCAG
Organism: Ramlibacter sp. 2FC; assembly: GCF_005503345.1. Classification (NCBI taxonomy): domain Bacteria; kingdom Pseudomonadati; phylum Pseudomonadota; class Betaproteobacteria; order Burkholderiales; family Comamonadaceae; genus Ramlibacter; species Ramlibacter sp. 2FC. Next base: position 53,525 of record NZ_SCMM01000024.1, on the reverse strand, counting down.
CTCAAGGCCATCAAGCCGGCGCTGATCTACTGCTCGGTGGCGGGCTACAACAGCGCCGGCCCCGAGGCCAAGCGGCCGGGCTACGACCTGGTGATCCAGGGCGAGGCCGGACTCATGGCCCTCAACGGCGAGGCCAACCAGCCGCCGCTCAAGTTCGGCGTGGCCGTGGTCGACATGATGACCGGCATGTACGCGGCCCAGGCTGTGCTGGCCGCCCTGTTCCGACGCGAGCGCACGGGCAAGGGTCGCCTGATCGAGATGGCGCTCTACGACTGCGGCCTCATGGTCACGGGCTACTATGGCCTGGACGCCCTGCTGCTGGGGCATGACCCGCAGCGTTATGGCAATGCCCACCCCTCCATCGTGCCCTATGGCATGTTCGATGCGGCGGACGGCCCGCTCATCATCGCCGTCGGCAACAACAGCCAGTTCGACAAGTTCTGCCGCGAGGTGATCGGGCGCCCCGACATCGTCGAGGACCCGCGCTACGCCACCAACGTCGAGCGCGCGAAGAACCGACTGAGCCTGCTGCCGATGATGGTCGAACTGATTCGCAGCTTCCCGCGCGAGCTGCTGCTCGCGCGCCTGAGCGCCGCCGGCATCCCCTGCGGCAAGGTGGCGGGCCTGCACGAGGCCCTGACCAGCGAGCGCACCCGCCAGGGCGGGCTGCTGCAGGAAATGCCGCACCCGGTGGCGGGCACGACCCATGTGTTCGCGCCGCCCTACCGCCTCGACGGCCAGCGCCTGCCGATCCGCATGGCGCCGCCCACGCTGGGCGAGGGCACGCGCGAGGTGCTGCAACAGTTGCTGGAACTGTCAGATGCGCAGCTGCAGGAACTGCAGTCCAAGGGCGTGCTGACCCTGCCGCAGAAGCCACAGGAGACTTGCGAATGAGCCACTTTTTCACCCGTCGCAGCGTTCTGCTGAGCCTGGCCGCCTTGGGCAGCATCAGCCTGTTGGCCGGCAGCGCCTTTGCCCAGGCCTGGCCGAGCAAGCCGATCAAGCTCATCGTGCCCTTTCCGCCGGGCGGCCCGACCGACACGGCTTCGCGCATCGTCGGCCAGAAGCTGGCCGAGCGCCTCAAGCAACCCGTGATCGTGGAGAACAAGGCCGGTGCCTCGGGCTCGATCGCGGCCGCCCAGGTGGCCAAGAGCGCGCCCGACGGCTACACGCTGATGATGCTGGCCACGCCCACCCTGCTGGCGCCGCACCTGTACAAGAAGGCGGGCTACGACACGGTCCGGGACTTCACGCCCGTGGCCACGGTCTACGACCTGCCCATCGTGGTGGTGGTCAACCCCCAGCTGATGCCCACGGTGAGCGACCTGCAGAAGCTGATCACCCATGCCAAGGCCCAGCCCGGCAAGCTCAACTACACCAGCTCGGGCGCGGGCAGTTTCGGCCACCTGAGCATGGAGCTGCTCAAGCAGCTTGGCGGCTTCGACATGCAGCATGTGCCCTACAAGGGCGGCGTGCCGGCCATCACCGACACCATAGGCGGCCAGGTGCCCATGATGTACGCCGACCTCGTGGCCGCCCTGCCGCATATCCAGGCCGGCAAGCTGCGCGCGATCGCCGTCGGCTCGCCCCAGCGCGTGAGCATGATCCCCGAGGTCAAGACCATCGCCGAGCAAGGCTTCAAGGGCTACGACGCCGTGTCCTGGGGCGGCCTGCTGGCGCCACCGGGCACGCCCAAGGAGATGGTCGCACGCATCAGCGGTGAGGTGCGCCAGATCCTGGCCGAGAAGGAGACCCAGGACAAGCTGCTGACGGCCGGCGCGATCGCCAACTTCCAGGCGCCGGTGCAGATGGGCCAGCGCATGCAGCAGGACTACGTCAAGTGGGGCAAGGTGATCCGCGACAAGGGCATCGCGGTGGAGTGAGACCGGTGCGCCAGAGACGAGAAGACGAGCCAGGAGACAAGGCATGCCCGCTATCCATCCCCCGTTCGCCCCGGCGTTCGCTATCCGCAGCCTGGAGGACATCCGTCGCCTCGAGCAGCGGCCTCTCGCCGAGGCCCTGCCGGTGCACAGCACCTACGAGATCTTCCGCAACGCGGCCCAGGCCTTCGGCGACAAGACCGCACTGAGCTTCCTGCCGAGTGTCGACCCGGCCGACCCGGCAGGCACGCCGGTCCGCTGGACCTACGCCGAGTTGCTGGCCGGCATCCACCAGGCCGCCAACGCGCTGCACCGCCTCGGTGTCGGGCCGCAGGATGCGGTCGCGGTGCTGCTGCCTGGCTGCCTCGAGTACCACCTCGCGCTCTGGGGCGGCGAGGCGGCCGGCATCGTGCAGCCGCTCAACCCGCTGCTGAGCGAGGAAAAACTGGCCGCGCTGATGCGGGCTGCGCGGGCCAAGGTGCTGATTGCCTGGGGCGCGGACGAGGATGCGGGCTACTGGTCCAAGGCCCTGCGCCTGCGCGGCCAGGTGCCGTCGCTAGGCACGCTGCTGCGCGTTGCGCCGCACGATGAGCTGCCGGGGGCCGCGCCCGCCCTGCCCGAGGGCGTGGCCGACTTCAAGGCCTTGCGCGAGCGCGAGCCGGCCGACCGGTTGATCAGCGGCCGCGAGATCGCGCCGGCCGACATCGCGGCCTATTTCCATACCGGCGGCACCACGGGCGCGCCCAAGCTGGCGCGCCACAGCCATGGCGCCCAGGTCTTCACGGCCTGGGCCAGCGTGCAGCTGCAGGGCCTGAGCGACAGCGACATCACGATCAACGGCTACCCGCTGTTCCATGTGGCCGGCGTGCTGCCGGCCTCGCTGGCCGCGCTCTCGGCCGGGGCCGAGGTCATCATCCCGACCACCGGCCTGCTGCGCAACAAGGAGGTCATCGCCAACTACTGGCGCCTGGTCGAGCGCTACCGGCCGACCTCGCTGTCGGCCGTGCCCACGGTGCTGGCCGCGCTGGCCAATGTGCCGCTGGCGGGGGCCGACATCTCCTCGATCCGCTACTGCCGCACCGGCGCCGCCGTGCTGCCGCCCGAGCTGGCCGCGCGCTTCGAGCGCCTGTTCGGCCTGCATGTGCACGAGAGCCTGGGCATGACCGAGATGGCCGGCATCTCGACCATCACGCCGCCGGGCGTCGTCGGTCCGGCGGGCTGCGTGGGTTTCCGCTTGCCGTACTCCCAAGTGCGCATCGTTGCGCTGGACGCGCAGGGCAATGCAAGCGATCGCGAGCTGCCGCCCGGCGAGTCCGGCATGGTCTTGTTCAAGTCGCCCAACCTGTTCTCGGGCTTCGTCGACCCGGCCGACAACGCCCGCGCCTTCACGGCCGACGGCTGGCTCGCCACCGGCGACCTGGGCTGGCTCGACGAGCAGGGCCGGCTGCACCTGAGCGGCCGCTCCAAGGACCTGATCATCCGCAGCGGCCACAACATCGACCCCAAGGTGATCGAGGACGCGCTGGCCGCCCATCCGGCCGTGCAGCTGTGCGCGGCCGTGGGCGCGCCCGACGCCTACGCGGGTGAGCTGCCCGTGGCCTTCGCGAGCCTGAAACCGGGCGCCTCGGCCAGCGAGGCCGAGCTGCTGGCCTTCACGGCCGCGCGCGTCGACGAGGCGCCGGCCCGGCCCAAGGCTGTGACCCTGCTCGAGACCCTGCCGATGACCAATGTCGGCAAGATCTACAAACCCGAACTGCGCCTGCTGGCCGCCCGCCAGGTCGTCGAGGCGATCGTCGACGAGGTCTGCACCGGGCTGGGCCTGGACCCCGCGGCGCGCCCGCGCGTACAGGCCCAGGGCGAGAGCGCGATCCAGGTGCTGATCGACCCGGCGGCCGCGGGTCCGCTGGTGCAGCGGCTGCAGCAGGCTCTCGAGCCCCTGCCGTTCAAGACCCAGGTGGTCGTCGCGTAGCGGCCATTTCTCATCCCCACGATAGACATCAGGACAAGCATGAACACCATCTTCAACACCCGCCGTGCCTGGCTCGGTGCCCTGGCCTCGGCCCTCGCCCTGTCTACCGGCACGGCCGCCTGGGCCCAGGCCCCGGCCTTCCCGAGCAAGCCGATCCGCCTGGTCGTGCCGTTCCCGCCCGGCGGCGCCACCGACATCCTGGCGCGCCTGCTCGGCGAGAAGCTCGCACAGGCCTTCAAGCAGCCCGTCGTCGTCGAGAACAAGGCCGGCGCGGCCGGCATCATAGGCACCGACACCGTGGCCAAGGCGCAGCCCGACGGCCACACCCTGGTGCTGTCGCTGAGCAACTCGCTGCTGACCAACCAGTTCCTCTACGAGAAGCTGCCCTACGACCCGCAGCGCGACCTGGTGCGGGTCTACCAGATCGCCACCGCGCCGCTGGTGCTGGTGGTGCATCCCAGCGTGCCGGTCAAGACCGCGCCCGAGCTGCTGCAGTACGTGAAGGCCAACAAGGGCAAGCTGGCCTATGGCTCCTACGGCATAGGCGCCTACCCGCATCTGGCCGGCGCGCACATGAGCCTCACGCAGCAGGCCGAGATGAACCACATTCCCTACAAAGGCGAGGCGCCGATGATGCAGGAGCTGATCGGCGGCCAGATCCAGATGGCCTATGCCAGCGCGCTGCAGGCCAAGCCGCACCTGGAGGCCGGCAAGATCCGGGCCCTGGGCGTGACCGGCGAGCGCCGCATGGCCACGCTGCCCAACGTGCCCACGCTGGCCGAGCAGGGCCTGAAGGACGAGGCCTACCGCATCACCGGCTGGCTGGCCGTGGCGGCGCCGGCCGGCACGCCGAAGCCCGTGGTCGACCGCATCGCGGCCGAGTTGCGCGCGGCCTGCCAGCTGCCCGATGTGCGCAGCCGCATCGCCGCCATGGGTTTCGAGATCAAGGACAGCTCGCCCGAGGCTTTCGACGCGGTCTACAAGCAGGAGCTGCCGGTCTGGGAGCGCCTGATCAAGCAGTCGGGCGCCAAGCTCGAATGAGGGCGCAGGGCAGCCACAGTTTCTGGAATCCAACATGAAGACCCGTATCACCGAACTGCTGGGCATCAGCTACCCCATCGTCCAGGGCGGCATGCAATGGGTGGGCCTGGCCGAGCTGGCCGCGGCCGTCTCCAACGCCGGCGGGCTGGGCATATTGACCGCGCTGACCCAGCCCACGCCCGAGGACCTGGGGCGCGAGATCGCGCGCATGCGGAGCATGACCGACCGGCCCTTCGGCGTGAACCTGACCATGCTGCCGGCCGTCAAGCCGCCGCCCTATGCCGAGTACGCGCAGGTCATCGTCGACGGCGGCGTGAAGATCGTCGAGACCGCGGGCAACAGCCCGCGCGACTTCATCGAGAAGTTCAAGGCCCATGGCGTGACCATCGTGCACAAGTGCACCTCGGTGCGCCACGCGCTCTCGGCCGAGCGCAACGGCGTCGACGCGATCTCGATCGACGGCTTCGAATGCGCGGGCCACCCGGGCGAGGACGACGTGCCGGGCCTGGTGCTGATCCCGCTGGCCGCGCGTGCGCTCAAGATCCCGGTGATCGCCTCGGGCGGCATCGCCGACGGGCGCGGCATGGCTGCGGCGCTCGCGCTAGGTGCCGAGGGCGTCAACATGGGCACGCGCTTCCTCGCCACGCGCGAGGCGCCGGTGCACGAGAACATCAAGCAGGCCCTGGTCGGCGCGAGCGAGCGCGATACCCGCCTGATGTTCCGTCCCCTGAGGAACACGGTGCGCGTGCTGCGCAACGCGATCTCGGAAGAGGTGGTGGCGATGGAGAACCGTCCGGGCGGCGCCCTCTTCGAGGAACTGCGCCCCCTGGTGGCCGGTGCGCGCGGGCGCGCCGCCCTGCAGTCCGGCGAGGTCAACGAGGGCGTGGTCTCGGCCGGCCTGTGCATGGGCCTGATCGACGACGTGCCGAGCTGCGCCGAACTGATGGCACGCATGGTGCGCGAGTGCCGCGAGCAACTGGACCGGGCGCGCGCCTGGTGTGATTGATAACCTGGAACTGAAAGGCTGCTTATGAAAATCCTCGTCCCCGTCAAGCGCGTGGTCGACTACAACGTCAAGGTGCGCGTCAAGTCCGACGGCAGCGGCGTCGACCTGGCCAACGTCAAGATGAGCATGAACCCCTTCGACGAGATTGCCGTCGAAGAGGCCGTGCGCCTCAGAGAAAAAGGCCTGGCCACCGAGGTCATCGCCGTCTCCTGCGGCGTGGCCCAGTGCCAGGAAACCCTGCGCACCGCCATGGCCATAGGCGCCGACCGCGCCATCCTGGTCGAGACGAATGAAGAACTCCAGCCCCTGGTCGTGGCCAAGCTGCTGGCGGCCCTGGTCGAGAAGGAAAAGCCAGGCCTGGTCATCCTGGGCAAGCAGGCCATAGACGACGACGCCAACCAGACCGGCCAGATGCTGGCGGCTCTGGCCGAGCTGCCCCAGGCCACCTTCGCCTCCAAGGTGGAAGTTGCGGGCGACAAAGTCAGCGTCACGCGCGAGATCGACGGCGGCCTGGAGACCCTGTCCCTGTCCCTGCCGGCCGTGGTCACCACCGACCTGCGCCTGAACGAGCCGCGCTACGTGACCCTGCCCAACATCATGAAGGCCAAGAAGAAGCCACTGGACAGCTTCAAGCCCGAGGACCTGGGCGTCGATGTGACCCCGCGTCTGAAGACCCTCAGGGTCGCCGAACCCCCGAAGCGCGGCGCCGGCATCAAGGTGCCCGACGTCGCCACCCTGGTGGACAAGCTCAAGAACGAAGCGAAGGTGATCTGATCATGACTGCACTGGTTATTGCCGAACACGACAACGCCTCCCTCAAGGGCGCCACCCTCAACACCATCACCGCCGCCGCAGCCTGCGGCGGCGAAGTCCATGTGCTGGTCGCCGGCCACAACGCCGGCCCGGCGGCCGAAGCCGCCGCCAAGATCCAGGGCGTGGCCAAGGTGATCCACGCCGACGGCGCAGCCCTGGCCCATGGCTTGGCCGAGAACATCGCCGCCCAGGTGCTGGCCCTGGCGGGCAACTACAGCCATATCCTGTTCCCCGCCACCGCTGCCGGCAAGAACGTGGCCCCGCGCGTGGCCGCCAAGCTGGACCTGGCCCAGGTCAGCGAGATCACCAAGGTGGTCAGCCCCGACAGCTTCGAGCGCCCGATCTACGCCGGCAACGCGATTGCTACCGTGCAGAGCCTGGACGACAAGAAGCTGATCACCGTGCGCAGCACCGGCTTCGACGCTGCGGCAGCGAGCGGCGGCAATGCCGCCGTCGAGAAGGTCGAGGCCGTGGCCGCCAGCGGCAAGAGCAGCTTCATCTCGAGCGAGATCGCCAAGAGCGAGCGCCCCGAGCTCACCGCGGCCAAGATCGTGGTCTCGGGCGGAAGAGCCCTGGGCTCGGCCGAGAAGTTCAACGAAGTCATCACCCCGCTGGCCGACAAGCTGGGCGCGGCGATTGGCGCGAGCCGCGCGGCGGTCGACGCGGGCTACGCCCCGAACGACCTGCAGGTGGGCCAGACCGGCAAGATCGTGGCGCCGCAGCTCTACATCGCCTGCGGCATCTCCGGCGCGATCCAGCACCTGGCGGGCATGAAGGATTCCAAGGTGATCGTGGCGATCAACAAGGACCCGGAGGCGCCGATCTTCTCGGTGGCCGACTATGGGCTGGAGGCGGATCTGTTTGCCGCGGTGCCGGAGCTGGTCAAGGCGCTGTAAACGAAATCAGCCGACGAAGCGCACCACTGCGATCGGCGGCAGGTCGCGCGAGACGCAGTGCCAGGCCTCGCCAGCATGCACGCTGGTCCAGAGCCCGCCGGTCGTGGAGCCCATGGCCAGGGTCTGGCCGTCGTTGGCGACGTCCAGCGCGTGGCGGTAGACCAGGTGGTAGGCATGCTGCTGCGGCAGGCCGTCGCCGAACTGCTGGAAGCTGGCGCCGCCGTCGTCGGTGCGGCTGACCACCATCTGGCCGTTGACCGGAATGCGGCAGCTGTCGGCCTGGGCCGGCACGAACCAGGCGCGGCGCGGGTTGTGCGGGTCGCAGGCCACGGCGAAGCCGAAGCCCGTGGGCCGGGCCTGGGGCAGCGCGTCCCAGCGCTCGCCGCCGTCGCTGGATCGGTACAGGCCGCAATGGTGCTGCACCCACAGCACGTCGGGCTGGCTGGCGCACTGGGTCAGGCAATGCGGGTCCTGGATGTTGGGGTCCTCGGCGCGTTCGGGCGGCATGAAGTCGGCCTTCATGCCGGCCGAGGTGGCGCGCCAGCTCGCGCCGCCGTCGCGCGTCTGCCAGACGCCGCCGCAGGAGATGGCCAGCGTCAGGTGGCTTGCGTCCTGCGGGTCGACCAGCACGGTGTGGATGCCGGCATGGTCGTAGCCGCCGCCGAACCATTCGCGGCGGCGCGGGTCTTCCCACAGCGGCTGGTTCAGGGCCCAGCTGGCGCCGCCGTCCTCCGACTTGAACAGGCCGGCCGGCAGGCAGCCGGCCCAGAGCAGGCCGGGCTGGTCTGGGCCGCCCGCGGCCAGGGCCCAGATCAGGTCCACGCTCCAGGGCGTGGCGTCGTCGGCCCAGGGGCCCTGCTCGGGCTTGAGCGGGAAGGCGGGGGTGGCAATCTCCTGCCAGCTCGCGCCCTGGTCCACGCTCTTGCGCAGCTTGACGCCGAAATGGCCTAGGCGCAGCGCGGCGTACCAGGCGCCGTCGCGCGGGTCGACCAGCACCTGGGTGACCGGGTCGCCGGCGAAATGGTGGGCCACGATCTCCCAGCGCAGGCCTTCGCCGTCGATGACGAACAGGCCCTTGCGGCTGCCGACGAGCAGGGTGTGCATGCTTTTCTCCCTTCAGGGCGGGACGGCCCCTCCGACGGCGCCTAGCCGCCGGTCAGGGCCTGGATCACCAGAACCCGGTCGCCCGCGTTCAGGATCTGGTTCAAATGCCGGCGGTCCTGCACCATCTGCTGGTTGACGAAGACCGCCACATGCTGGCGCACCGCGCGCTGGTCGTCGAAGACATAGCTGGCCAACTCGGGCGGCGCCGCGCGCAGCGCCGTCTCGAGCACGGCGCGCAAGGAGCCCGGCGCGACGGACTGGGGCTCGCAGGCCACATGGCGGCGCAGGCTGGGAGCGAATTCGACGGTCACCATCGGGTCTCTTGCGAAGCGCGCGATCGGCAGGACATTCTCGTGCGCGTCGGTGCCAGCGTCAACCCGGCGCAGCGCCATGCGCCTCGAGCAGGCAGGCGTGAAAGGCCTGGGCCGCACGCGGCGGCTCGGGCGAGCGGCGCAGCACGCTGACGAACTGGCAGTGGTAGCGCAGCAGCGCCGGCCGCACGGCCTGCATCTGGCCGCGCTGCTCGAAGGCCTGGGCATAGTGGTCGGGCAGGAAGCCCAGGAAGCGCCCCGAGAGGATCAGGGTGGCGATCGCCTCCTGGTCGAAGCCGGTGGCCTTGCGCGGCAGGCGCGCGCTGTGGCTGAGCTCCATGTTGGGCGAGTGGTAGCCCAGGCCCGCGAAATGGTGGGCGCGCAAGTCCTCCCAGCCCAGGCGGCGGTGGCTGGCGCCGAACAGCGGATGGCCGGACCCGCAGTACAGCAGCATGTCCTCGTCGAACAGCGGGTCGTAGCGCAGGCTTTGCGAGGGCCGGTGCGTGGGGATGATGCCGACCTGGTAGCTGCCGTCGATCACGCCGCGCTCTATGGCCTGGATAGCGGCCACGTGCAGCTGCAGGCTCACGTCGGGCGCCCGGTCCACGAAGCGCGCGATCGCCTCGGCTATGCGGGCGCTGGGATTGCTCGCGGTCTTGTCGAACACCGCCACGTGCAGCTGGCCGCCCATGCGCGAGTGGATGTCGTCGATGCTGCTGCGAAAACCGTCGACCGCGGCGAGCAGGCGCAGCGTCTCGTCGTAGACGCGCTGGCCCTCGGTCGTCAGCGCGAAGCCCGCGCGCCCACGCCGGCACAGCACCAGGCCGAGCCGGGTTTCGAGGTCCTTCACATGGCGGCTCACGGTGGAGGTGCCGATGTTGAGCTCCAGCTCCGCCGCCGACATGCCGCCGCACTCAACCACGCTCTTGAACACCTGCAGCAGGCGCAGGTCCATGTCGCTGAGCTGGCCCAGCACGGCGCGCGAGCGGGGGGCGGGTGTTTTTACTTGCATAAAGTCTCAAGTAAAGATTGATATTCGACTATTCAAGAGATTAACAGAGCTGCGCAGAATCCAGCCGAAACCCCCAAGGAGAAACCCATGAGCTTCGCCGACCTCGAAAGTAACGCTTCCGCCGCGGCCCCCTGCCGACTCGATGCCGCCTGGCTGGACGCCCACTGGATGCCCTACACCGGCAACCGCGACTTCAAGGCCCAGCCGCGCATGATCGTGGAGGCCAGCGGCTGCTACTACACCGACGCCGAGGGCCGCAAGATCTTCGACGGCCTGTCGGGCCTGTGGTGCAGCGGCCTGGGCCATGGCCGGCGCGAGATCGGCGAGGCCGTCAGCCGCCAGGTGGCCAAGCTCGACTACGCGCCGGCCTTCCAGTTCGGCCACCCGCTGTCCTTCGAGCTGGCCAACCGGATCAAGGAGCTCACGCCCGCGGGCCTGGACTATGTGTTCTTCACCGGTTCCGGCTCCGAGGCGGCCGACACCTCGCTCAAGATGGCGCGCGCCTACTGGCGCGCCAGGGGACAGGCCGGCAAGACCCGCTTGATCGGCCGCGAGAAGGGCTACCACGGCGTGAACTTCGGCGGCATCTCGGTGGGCGGCATCGCCGCCAACCGCAAGCTCTACGGCCAGGGCGTGGAGGCCGACCACCTGCCCCACACCCAGCCGCCGCTCGGCTCGTTTCACCGCGGCATGCCGCCCACCGGCGCCGAGCTGGCCGACCGCCTGCTTGACCTGATCGCGCTGCACGACGCCTCGACCATCGCGGCCGTGATCGTCGAGCCTTTCTCGGGCTCGGCCGGCGTCGTGATCCCGCCCCTGGGCTACCTGCAGCGCCTGCGCGAGATCTGCACGGCGCACGACATCCTGCTGATCTTCGACGAGGTGATCACGGGCTTCGGCCGCTGCGGCGCGATGACCGGCGCCGAGGCCTTCGGCGTCACGCCCGACATCATGAACATCGCCAAGCAGGTGACCAACGGCGCACAGCCGCTGGGCGCGGTGGTCGCGAGCAAGGCCATCTACGAGGCCTTCATGGCCGTGGGCGGCCCCGACTACATGCTCGAGTTCCCGCATGGCTACACCTACTCGGCCCACCCGGTGGCCTGCGCGGCCGGCCTGGCCGCGCTCGACATCCTGCAGCAGGAGGACATGCCCGGGCGCGTGCGGGCGCTGGCCCCGCATTTCGAGAATGCCGTGCACAGCCTCAAGGGCAGCAGGCATGTGGCCGACATCCGCAACTACGGCCTGGCGGCCGGCATCACGATCGCCGCGCTGCCGGGCGAGCCGGCGCGCCGGCCCTACGAGATCGCCATGAACTGCTGGAAGAAGGGCTTTTACGTGCGCTACGGCGCCGACACCATCCAGATCGCGCCGCCCTTCGTCGCCGAGCCGGCCGAGATCGACCGCCTGGTCAACGCCCTGGGCGACGCCCTGGCCGAGACCGCCTGAACCCCTGACTGCGAGCACACCCGCCATGCACCAAGACCAGAATGTCACGGCCACCGTCGGCCACCTCATCGCCGGCCAGCGCGTCACTGACAGCGCGCGCACCCAGCCGGTGTTCGACCCGGCCACCGGCCTTTCGCACCGCAGCGTGGCCCTGGCCGGCAAGGCCACGGTGGAGCAGGCCATCGCCTCGGCCCAGGCGGCCTTTCCTGCCTGGCGCGCCACGCCGCCGCTCAAGCGCGCACGCGTCATGAGCCGGCTCAAAGTCCTGCTGGAAGAGCATGCCGACACCATCGCCGCCCTGATCACGGCCGAGCACGGCAAGGTGCTGGCCGACGCCCACGGCGAGCTGCAGCGCGGCATAGAGAACGTCGAATACGCGAGCTACGCGCCCGAGCTGCTCAAGGGCGAGCACAGCCGCAACGTGGGGCCGGGCATAGACTCGTGGAGCGAGTTCCAGCCACTGGGCGTGACGGCCGGCATCACGCCGTTCAACTTCCCCGCCATGGTCCCGCTGTGGATGTGGCCCATGGCCGTGGTCTGCGGCAACAGCTTCGTGCTCAAGCCCTCCGAGCGCGACCCCTCGTCGGCGCTGTTCATCGCCGAGCTGGCCCTGCAGGCCGGCCTGCCGCCCGGCGTGCTCAACGTGGTCAACGGCGACAAGGAGGCGGTGGACACGCTGCTGACCGACCCGCGCGTCAAGGCCGTGAGCTTCGTCGGCTCTACGCCGATCGCCGAGGCCGTCTACGCCACGGGCTGCGCGCACGGCAAGCGCGTGCAGGCCCTGGGCGGCGCCAAGAACCATGCCGTCGTGATGCCCGATGCCGACATCGCCAACGCGGTCAGCGCGATGATGGGCGCGGCCTACGGCTCCTGCGGCGAGCGCTGCATGGCCGTGCCGCTGGTGGTGGCGGTGGGCGAGGCCACGGCCGACGCCATGGTCGCGGGCCTTTCGGCCGAGATCGCGAAGATGAAGGTCGGCCCCGGCACCGACAACGGCAACGACATGGGTCCGCTGGTCACGAAGCCGCATTTCGAGAAGGTCAAGGGCTACGTGGACCAAGGCGTGGCCGAGGGCGCGACGCTGGTGGTCGACGGGCGCAGCATCCGCGTGCCCGGCCACGAGGAAGGCTACTACCTGGGCCCCTGCCTGTTCGACCATGTGCGGCCCGGCATGCGCATCTACCAGGAGGAGATCTTCGGCCCCGTGCTCGGCGTGGTGCGCGTGGCCTCGCTGCAGGAGGCCATGGCGCTGATCGACGCGCACGAGTACGGCAACGGCACCTGCATCTTCACGCGTGACGGCGAGGCTGCGCGCTACTTCAGCGACCACATCGAGGTCGGCATGGTCGGCGTCAACGTGCCGCTGCCGGTGCCCGTGGCCTACCACTCGTTCGGCGGCTGGAAGCGCTCGCTGTTCGGCGACCTGCACGCCTACGGCCCCGACGCGGTGCGCTTCTACACCAAGCGCAAGACCATCACCCAGCGCTGGCCCTCGGCCGGCCTGCGCGAGGGGGCGGTGTTCAGCTTCCCGTCGAGCCGCTGAGTCGCGCGGTCTTAGCGATCCACCGCATCAGGGATTGCCGCGTCGGCTCCGCCTCCTCGCAATGACGGGTTGTCACTTCACCGTCATCGCGAGCCCTGCAAAGGGCGCGGCGATCCATCTCCAACAGATCTAAGCCGCGCGCTTGCCGCCCGCGGCCGCGGGGCGGCGCAGGGTGTCGGCATCGAGGATCAGCCGCCCCTGCAGCCGCCCCTTCATGCGCTTGACGCTGCTGGCGGCGTCGGCCATGTGCTGCGCCATCAGCCGGCGCACCTTTTCCGCATCCCGCGCACGCGCGGCCTGGGTGATCTCGCGGTGGATCGCCGCGTTGGCCTCGCCGAAGCGCCGGTGCTCGGCCTGCGGCGTGCGGTTGCCGAACACGATGAGCTGGCGAATCATCTCGTTGATCAGCTCGCAGTTGAAGCGCAGGAAGGGATTGGGGTTGGCGGCGGCCAGGATGTCGTGGAAGTTCACGTCCTCGCGCCGCTGGCTCAGCAGGTCCGCGCGGCTGGATGTGGGATCGCAGCAGGCGATGCTGTGCTCCAGCGCCTCGAAGTCGGCCTCCGTCAGATGCGGCACGGCGCCGGCCGCCAGCTCCGGCTCCAGCATCTGGCGCACGGTGTAGATGTGCTCGATCGTCACCTCCTTGAAGAACAGGTAGTTCTGCAGGAACTGCAGCGTGCGATCCAGCGGCACCTCGACGATGGTGCCGCCGCCCGTGGGGCCGGTCGAGATCCTGACCAGGCCCTGCACCTCCAGCGACTTCAACGCCTCCCGGATCGTGCCCTTGCTGACCGCGAACTGCGCCTGCAGTTCGCTCTCGCGCGGCAGGCGATCGCCCGGGCTGAGGTTCTTGTCGGTGATCAGGCGCTTGATCTCCTCGGCCACGAGGTCCGAGCGCTTGAGTTGCTTGATGCCGAGGTTGTCCGGCGTCGTCGTTGCCATGGGTCTAGCTCGCTTCTGGGTCACGTTTGAGGTGCAGTATGCACTGCAAGGGGGCGGCGCTTCGGCGCCTAGGGTTTGCCCCTGGCCTATTTTTCCTATTTATCAGTATAAATAGGAGAAACAGCGTCGCGCTCACCTGGCACGCATCGTGCTGAAAGTGAACGCGTGCAGCAAGACTCCCGCCATCCGGGGGCCGACATGCAGTCCCTTTCGCCATCGTTCATCCACCGGAGTGAATCCATGAAACGTCGTCAGCTTCTCCAACTTTCAGCGCTCGGCGCCATGCCCGGGGCTTTCGGCCTGGCGCGTCCGGCCCTGGCCCAGGCCGCGGGCGGCATACAGTTCGCCTGCCCGGTGCCCATGTCCGGCAGCTTCGCCGCCAACGGCAAGTTCGCCGACATGGGCATGAAGCTCGCGATCGAGCAGTACGGCTCGGTGCTCAAGCGCCAGCTGGCCTACACCGTGCTCGACACCGAGGGCAAGCCGGCGACGGCGGTGCGCAAGGTGCAGGAGGCGTCGCAGCAGCAGGGCGCGCGCTTCTTCGCCGGCGGCATCCTGTCGTCCGAGGCGCTGGCCATTGGCAAGGAGGTGGACAAGGCCGGCGGCGTCTTCATCACCACGGCGGGCGCCGACGAGATCACCGGCAAGGACTGCGGCAACGCCATGTTCCGCTGGTCCGTGCCGACCTTCGGCGCGATCGAGCAGACGGTGCGCCCGCTGATCGAGTCCATGCCCAAAGCCAAGCGCTGGTACACCATCACGCCGCAGTACGTGTTCGGCGACGGCCTGCTGACGGCGGCCAAGGGCATCTTCAAGGAAAAGGGCATCGAGCATGTCGGCAACAGCTACCACTCGCTGACCGAGAAGGAGTTCAGCGGCTACCTCACCAACGCCGCCGCGGCCAAGCCCGATGTGCTGCTGCTGCTGAACTTCGGCGCCCAGTCGTCCGACACGCTGCGCCAGGCGGTCAGCTTCGGCATGAACAGGAACATGACCATCCTGATCGCCTGGGCCTCGGGCCTGGAGCAGTTCGAGTCGCTCGGCGCCGACCTCTGCGACGGCGTCTACTTCGGCGCCCAGTACTGGCACACCGTGGACTCCGAGCTCAACCGCGACCTGGTCAAGCGCGTCAGCGCCAGGTTCAAGGCCAACCCCAACTACAGCCTGGCCGGCTCCTACATCTGCACCAAGCTGCTGCTCGACGGCATCGTCAAGGCGGGCGCGATCGAGCAAAAGGCCGTCATCGCCGCGCTCGAAGGCATGAAGTACGAGGGCCTGACCGGCCTCGAGGAGGTGCGCAAGGCCGACCACCAGGTGCTCAAGAGCTACTACCTGCTCAAGGGCAAGGCCAAGGCACGGATGAAGGGCGCGGACGACTACGTCGACGTGGTGAGCTCGGGCAAGTCCTTCCTGCCGGCCGACAAGACCGGCTGCAAGCTGGCCTGATCCGGGGCGCGGCCTTTGGGCCGTGCGCCAGGGATTCACTTCGTTTCGGGCATCACATGAACATCTACCTGCTTCAGGTCATCAACGGCGTCGGCATAGGGATGTTGTACTTCCTGCTCGCCGTGGGCCTGTCCATCGTCTTCGGGCTGCTGCGCTTCGTCAACTTCGCGCACGGCGCCTTCTACCTGCTCGGCGCCTACTTCTGCTTCCAGATGACGCGCTGGGGCATGAGCTTCTGGCTCGCGCTGGCTGTCGTGCCCCTGGTGGTCGGCGCGCTGGGCTGGCTGGCCGAGAAACTGCTGCTGCGCCATGTCTACGCCAAGGCGCACGAGTTCCACATCCTGGTGACGGTGGGCCTGGCGCTGGCCATCCAGGAGCTCGTGATCCTGCAATGGGGGCCGCTGGGCGACAGCGTTGCCGTGCCCGATCTGCTGCAGGGCGTGGTCATGTGGGGCGGCTTCGTCTATCCCAAGTACCGCCTGTTCGTGATTGCCTTCACCGCGGTGCTGGCGGCGCTGCTGTGGTACGTCCTGGAAGGCACGCGGCTGGGCAGCGCGGTGCGCGCCGGCAGCGAGTCCACCGAAATGGTGTCGCTGCTGGGCACCAACGTGCTGCGCATCTTCAGCCTGGTGTTCGGCCTGGGCGCCGCGACGGCGGCGCTGGCCGGGGTGCTGGCGGCGCCGATTCGCGGCGCCGAGCCCTTCATGGGCATGGAGGCGCTGGGCGTGGCCTTCGTCATCGTGGTGGTGGGTGGCATGGGCAGCTTCGCCGGCGCGCTGGCCGGCGGCCTGCTGATCGGCGTGGTGCAGAGCGTGATGAGCACGCTGTGGCCCGAGGGCGCCCGGCTGATGATCTACGTCGCCATGGCGGCGGTATTGCTGCTGCGCCCGCATGGCCTGCTGGGCAGGAAAGGATGATTCCCATGAAAAAGCACGCCCCCCTGCTGCTGGCACTGGCCGTGGTGCTGGCCATGCCGCTGACCCTGCACTCGGGGTCCCTGGCCAGCGAGGTGCTGATCTTTGCGCTCGCGGCCATGGGCTGCAACCTGCTGCTCGGCTTCACCGGCCTGCTCTCGTTCGGCCAGGGTATCTTCTTCGGCCTGGGCAGCTATACGCTGGCGCTGACCCTCACGCGCTGGCCGCTGCCGATGCCGCTGGCCCTGGTGCTGGCCACGGCGATGGGCGCGCTCGGCGCCGCCGTCGTCGGCTGGGTGGCGATACGCCAGCGCGGCACCTATTTCGTGATGCTGACGCTGGCGTTCGCGCAGATGTTCTATTTCATCGCCTACACCGCCACCGGCCTCACGGGCGGCGACAACGGCCTGCTCGACATCCCGCGGCCCTCGCTCACCGCCTTCGGCCAGACCCTGTGGCCGCTGGTCTCGCCCTGGCAGTACTACGGTTTCGTCGCGGTGCTGTTCCTGGCCGCGTTCTGGCTGTTGCTGCGCGTGTCGCGCTCCATCTTCGGCCGCACGCTGCTCGCGGTGCGCGACAACGAGGAGCGCGCCGGCGCCATCGGCTACGACCTCAAGCTGCTCAAGCTGCAGGCCTTCGTGATCTCCGGCGCCGTGACCGGCCTGGCCGGCGGCCTGCACGCGATGATGACCGGCATCGCGCCGCTGTCCAACGCCGAATACCACACCAGCGAGATGATCCTCGTGATGACCGTGATCGGCGGCACCGGCAACCTGTTCGCCTCGGTGCTGGGCTCGGCCTTCTACCTGCTGCTGGCGGACTGGCTGTCCACCCTGTGGCCGCGCTGGCTGCTGCTGCTCGGCCTGGTGCTGATCGCCGTCAGCCTGGGCATGCAGCGCGGCCTGTGGGGCCTGTGCGAAAAGCTGGGCGCGCTGTTGCCGCGCGGCAGGTCCGCCCCCGTGGCCGGTTCACAAGGAGAGCGTGCATGAACGCGCCTATCTTGCTCGAAGGCATTGCCATCGAAAAACGCTATGACAAGTTCGCGGCGCTCGGAGGCGTAGACCTGAAGGTGCGCGCGAACACCGTGCACTCGGTCATCGGCCCGAACGGCGCCGGCAAGACCACGCTGTTCCACATGCTCACCGGCACCAAGTCGGTCAGCGCGGGGCGCATCCTGTTCGATGGCCACGATGTCACACGTGAGCCGGACCACCGCCGCGTGCGCCGCGGCATGGCCCGCTCGTTCCAGGTGACCAGCCTGTTCCTGAGCCTCACGGTGCGCGAGAACCTGCGTCTCGCGGCGCAGGGCGTGGCGCCGCGCCAGGCCCTGAACTGCTGGCACGCGCCCCTGGGTGCGCGCGCCAGCGCCGACACCGTGGCGCGCGTGCTCGATCGCCTGGGCCTGGCGCGCTTTGCCGACACGCTGGCCGGCGCGCTTTCGCATGGGCAGCAGCGCCGGCTCGAAGTCGGCATGGCGCTGGCGGCGCGCCCCAAGGCCATCTTCCTCGACGAACCGACCTCCGGCATGGGCATCGACGACCTGCAGGAGATGAAGCGGCTGATCGCGGGGCTGCGCGACGAGCACACGGTGGTGCTGATAGAACACAACATGGACATCGTCATGGACATTTCCGACACCGTCACGGTGATGCAGCAGGGGCGGGTGCTGGCCGAAGGCCTGCCGCACGAGATCCGCAGCGACGAACGCGTGCGCGCGGCCTACCTGGGCAACATGATCACGGGAGGCAAGGCGTGATGCTGCAGGTCGACAACCTCCACTGCCACTACGGCAAGAGCCATGTGCTGCAGGGCGTCTCGCTCTGCGTGAACGACGGCGAGCTGGTCACCCTGCTCGGGCGCAACGGCGCGGGCAAGACCACCACGCTCAAGGGCATTGTCGGCTTGCTGCCGCCGACGGCGGGCGAGGTCCGCTTCGCGGGCGAGGCCGTGCAGGGCAGGGCGCCGCACCAGATCGCCGCGCGCGGCATCTGCCTGGTGCCCGAGCACCGCGGCATCTTCAAGCTGCTGACCGTGGAGGAGAACCTGCTGCTGGGCCAGCGCAAGGGCTCGCCCTGGCAGCTGCAGGACATCTACCGCATCTTCCCGCGCCTGAAGGAGCGGCGGCGCAACGGCGGCGGTCAGCTCTCGGGCGGCGAGCAGCAGATGCTGGCGATCGGCCGTGCCCTGATGAATCATCCGCGCCTGCTGATGCTGGACGAACCGGTCGAAGGCCTGGCGCCGGTGATCGTCGAGGAGATCGTGGCCCAGCTCAAGACCATCAAGGCGGCCGGCGTGGCCATCCTGCTGGTCGAGCAGAACCTGGAAGTCTGCACCCAGCTGGCGGACCGACACTACATCATCGAGCAGGGACGCATCGTCCACAGCGCGAGCAACGCGAGCTTCCTCGCCGACGAGGCCGTGAAGGACCGCTACCTCGGCGTCGGCATCGCCTGAATTTCGAAACACAAAGGAACGATGATGAGCAAGGTGGTTGAAGCTTCCGCCGCGGCGCAGGCCAGCCGGCTGCGCGTCGATGGCGCGCGCCTGTGGCAGTCGCTGATGGACCTGGCCCGGATCGGCGCCACGCCCAAGGGCGGCGTGTGCCGGCTGGCGCTGACCGAGCTGGACGGCCAGGGCCGCGACCTGTTCGTGCGCTGGGCCGAGGCGGCGGGCTGCACGGTGCGCGTCGACGCGATCGGCAACATCTTCGCCCGGCGGCCCGGGCGGCGCGAGGACCTGCCCGCCGTGATGACCGGCAGCCATATCGACACCCAGCCGACCGGCGGCAAGTTCGACGGCAACTACGGCGTCATGGCCGGGCTCGAGGTGGTGCGCTGCCTCAACGAGGCCGGCCTCGTGACCGAGGCGCCGATCGAGGTCGCGGTCTGGACCAACGAGGAGGGCTCGCGCTTCGTGCCGGTCATGATGGGCTCGGGCGTGTTTGCCGGCGCCTTCACGCTCGAGCATGCGCTGGCGCAGCGCGATGCCCAGGGTACGAGCGTGGCCGAGGCGCTGGCGGCGATCGGCTATGCCGGGCCGCGCGGCAGCGCGCCGCCGGTGGGCGCGTACTTCGAGGCCCATATCGAGCAGGGGCCGGTGCTCGAGGCGCATGAGCGCGTGATCGGCGTGGTCCAGGCCGCGCTGGGCCAGCGCTGGTACGACGTGGTGGTGCAGGGCATGGAGGCCCATGCCGGGCCCACGCCCATGGCGCTGCGGCGCGACGCGCTGCTGGCCGCGAGCGGGCTGGTGGCCGAGGTGAACCGCATCGCGCAGGCGCGCCCGCCGCACGGGCGCGGCACGGTGGGTTCGCTGGAGGTGTTTCCGAATTCGCGCAACGTGATCCCGGGGCGGGTGCGCCTGAGCGTGGACCTGCGCGCGGCCGACGACGCACAGCTCGGCGAGATGGACGCGGCCCTGCGCGAGGCCGGCGCGCGCATCGCCAGAGAGCGAAACGTGGCCATAGCCATCGAACCGGTGGTGTATTTTCCGCCCCAGCCCTTCGCCCCCGAGCTCGTCGAGGCGGTGCGCGAGGGCGCCGCGGCGCTGGGCCTGAGCACCATGGACCTGGTCAGCGGCGCCGGCCACGACGCGGTCTACCTCGCGCGCGTCGCGCCGGCGGCCATGATCTTCGTGCCCTGCGCCGACGGCATCAGCCACAACGAGATCGAGGATGCCAGGCCCGAGCATCTGGAGGCTGGCTGCAACGTGCTGCTGCAGGCCATGCTGCGCAGCGCGGGAGTCGCCGCATGAGAATCCTGATCGCCCGCCTCAACCACGAGACCAACACCTTCTCGCCCGTGCCCACCCCGCTGGCGGCTTTCGAGCCGGCCTGGGACGAGGCCGCCTACCGCGCGCAAAAGGGCATGCGCACCGCCATGTCCGCCTTCATCGAGCAGGCCGAGCGCCTGGGCGCGACCCTGGTCACGCCGGTGTCGGCCGCGGCCAATCCCAGCGGGCCGGTGCAGGCCCAGGCCTACGACGCGCTGTGCGGGCGCATCGTCGCGGCCGCGCCGGGCTGCGACGCGATCCTGCTCGACCTGCATGGCGCCATGGTCGCGGAGAACAGCGCCGACGGCGAGGGTGAGCTGTTGGCCCGGCTGCGCGCGGCCGCGCCGGGCGTGCCGATCGGCGTGGCGCTGGACCTGCACGCCAACCTCACGCCCAAGATCGTCGAGCATGCCGACGTCATCGTGGGCTTCAAGACCTATCCGCATGTGGACATGTACGAGACCGGCGAGCATGCCGGGCGCCTGCTGCTGGCCATGTTGCAGGGGCAGGGCGGCTGCACGGTGCGCTGGCGCCAGCTGCCGCTGATGAGCCACACGCTGCGCAGCACGACCCTGAACGGGGCCATGCAGCGCGCGGTGGCGGCCGCGCGCGCCGCCGAGCGCGAGGGCCTGGCCGCGGTCTCGGTCTTTGCCGGCTTCGCGCTGGCCGACATCGCCGCACCCTGCGTCAGCGTGGTGGTCACCGGCGCGGCGTCGCCCGAGGGCGCGCGCGCCGCCCAGGCGGCGGCGGACCGCATCGCCGAGCAGATCTGGGCCAGCCGCGGGCAGTTCGTCTACCGCAGCGAGCCGCTGCACGAGTCGCTGGCGCGCGCCCGGCAACTGGCCGAGGGCGCCGAGCGTCCGGTGCTGCTGCTGGACCATGGCGACAACTGCATGTCCGGCGGCACCTGCGACACCATGGACGTGCTGCAGGCCGCCCTGGCCCAGGGGCTGGAGGACATCGCCGTCGGCCCGCTGTGCGACCCGCAGGCCGTGGACGAGCTGGTCCGGGCCGGGCAGGATGCGCGGGTCCGCATCGCCCTGGGCAACAAGGTGCCGCTGGCCAGCCTGGGCATCGCCAGGCAGCCGGTCGTGCTGAGCGGCACCGTGCGCGCGATCAGCGACGGCGAGTACACCGTGAGCGGACCGACCTACACCGGCCAGCGCTGCGGCATGGGGCGCACCGTGCTGTTCGACACCGGGAAGGCACAGATCGTGGTCACCGAGCGCACGCACGAGCCCTGGGACCTCGGCGTGTTCGGCTGCGTGGGCGTGGATCCGCGCGCCCATCGCTTCCTGCTGCTCAAGTCGCGCATGTACTGCCGCCCGGTGTTCGAGCCGCTGGCGGCGGCGCTGGTCGAGTGCGACAGCCCGGGCGTGACGAGCTCGGACTACGCGCTGTTCCCCTTCACCGCCGTGCGGCGCCCCGTGTACCCGCTGGATGCGATCTGAGGCCTAGCTGTCCTGGTAGGCCAGCGGCGCCCGCTTGACGTTGCACAGCAGCTCGTAGGCGATGGTGCCGGCGCGCTGCGCGACCTGGTTGACGTCGACTTGCGGGCCCCATAGCTCCACTTGGCTGCCCAGGCCGGCTTCGGGCAGCTGGCTGAGGTCCACCGTCATCATGTCCATCGAGACCCGCCCCAGGGTGCGCGAGGCCTGGCCGTCCACGGCCAAGGGCGTGCCGGTGGGCGCGCTGCGCGGGTAGCCGTCGGCATAGCCCAGGGCGACCAGGCCCACGCGTGTGGGCTGGTCGGCGACGAAGCTGCCGCCGTAGCCCAGGGCCTCGCCCGGCGCCAGCTGGCGCACGGCAAACACTTCGCTGCTCAGCCGCATGACCGGGCGCAGGCCGTGGCCGCCGCCCAGCGGGTCGGCGCCGTAGAGCAGGATGCCGGGGCGTGCCCAGTCGCCATGCGCCTCGGGCCAGGCCAGCAGGCCGGCCGAATTGCACAGGCTGGTCTCGCCGGCCAGGCCCGCGGTGGCCGCGCCGAAGACCTCGAGCTGGCGGCGCGTGGCCTGGACCTCGGGCTCGTCGGCGCGCGCGAAATGGCTCATCAGCACCGGCGGACGGTCCAGCTTGCCGCTGGCCATGAGGCGCGCATGGGCCTCGCGCAGGGCCTGCGGCGCGAAGCCCGCGCGGTGCATGCCCGAGTCGAGCTTGAGCCAGACGCGCAGGCTGGCTGGCGGCGCCTCGCTGAGCTCGATCATGCGGATCTGCTCGGCGTGGTGCACCACGGTCCAGAGCCCGTGCCGGTGCACGGCCTCGAAATCGCGAGCGGCGAACACGCCCTCGAGCAGCAGGATGGGGGCGCGGATGCCGGCCTCGCGCAGCGCCAGCGCCTCCTCGAGGAAGGCGACCGCGAAGCCGTCGGCCAGCGGCGCCAGCGCCTGGGCACAGCGCACTGCGCCGTGGCCGTAGGCGTTGGCCTTGAGCACGGCCAGGGCCCGCCCGCCATGCCGCTGGTGCGCCAGGCGGTAGTTGTGACGCAGGGCCGCCAGGTCGATCAGTGCGCGCGCGGGACGGCTCATGCGGCCGCCCCTGCGGGGCGCCGGCCCGCAGGCGCGGCGCCGCCCTTGCCTGCATAGCGAGCCAGCGACAGGCCCGCGGTGCTGATGTCGGGGCGCCGGCCGGTCACCAGGTCGGCCACCAGCTTGCCGCTGCCGCAGGCCATGGTCCAGCCCAGGGTGCCGTGGCCGGTGTTGAGGAACAGGTTGTCGTAGGCCGTGCCGCCGACGATGGGCGTGCCGTCGGGCGTCATGGGGCGCAGGCCGGTCCAGAACTCGCCGCGCGCGAGGTCGCCGCCCGGGAACAGCTCGCTCACCACCTTCTCCAGCGTGGCGCGCCGGCGCGGGTCCAGGCGCAGGTCGAAGCCGCCGAGCTCGGCCATGCCACCGACGCGGATGCGGTCGTCGAAGCGCGTCACCGCCACCTTGTAGGTCTCGTCCAGCACGGTGGACTGCGGCGCCGCTTCCGCATCGAGCAGGGGCAGGGTCAGCGAATAGCCCTTGACCGGGTAGACCGGCAGGTCCAGGCCCAGCGGCGCCAGCATCTCGCGCGAGTAGCTGCCGAAGGCCAGCACGTAGCGGTCGGCCGTCAGCACCTCGCCATCGGCCCCGCTCAGGCGCACGCCCGTGATGCGGCCGCCCTGCGTGAGCAGCTGCGCCACGCTTTGGTCGAAGCGCAAGTCCGCGCCCAGGCCGCGGGCCAGGCCGGACAGGGCCTCGCTGAACAAATGGCAGTCGCCGGTCTCGTCGTTGGGCAGGTGCAGGCCGCCGGCCAGACTGTCCAGCCTGCGGGCCAGTCCAGGCTCCACCTGGGGCAGGGCCTCGCGCTCGAGCAGGGCATAGGGCACGCCGCATTCGTCGAGCACCGCCATGTCGCGCCGCGCGGCCTCGAGCTGGGACGGGCTGCGAAACAGCTGCAGCGTGCCCTGGCTGCGCTGCTCGTACTGTATGCCGGTGTCGGCGCGCAGCTGGCGCAGGCAGTCGCGGCTGTATTCGGCGATGCGCATCATGCGCTCCTTGTTCTGCGCGTAGCGCTGCGGCGTGCAGTTGCGCAGCATCGCGGCCATCCAGCGCAGCTGGAACAGGCTGCCGTCCGGGCGGATCGCCAGCGGCGCATGCTGCTGGAACAGCCATTTGAGCGCCTTGAGCGGGATGCCGGGCGCGGCCCAGGGCGTGGAGTAGCCCGGCGAGACCTGGCCGGCATTGGCGAAGCTGGTCTCCTGCGCCGGGCCGCTTTGCCGGTCCAGCAGCGTCACCTGGGCGCCGGAGCGCGCGAGGTAGTAGGCGGTGCTGGTGCCGATGACGCCTCCGCCCAGGACAATGACTTTCATGGTCAATCTCACTCAGTTCGACGATATAGGCAAGTTTATTGACTTGATTGCAGTAAAAATCACTGAAATAAATTGATATTAAAGCTGATTCGGCTAAAAATCTTTGGTAAATCTGCCGCCTGGAAGTGAAATGACCGAACTCGACCGGATCGACCGCAAAATCCTCGACATCCTGCAGCGCCAGGGCCGCATCTCGATGACCGAGCTGGCCGAGCAGATCGGCCTGTCGACCTCGCCCTGCTCGGAGCGCGTCAAGCGCATGGAGCGCGAGGGCGTGATCAGCGGCTACTACGCCCGCGTGGACCCGCGCGCCCTGGGCAAGACCCTGCTGGTGTTCGTGGAGATCACGCTGTCGTCCAAGTCGGGCGAGGTGTTCGACAAGGTGCGCAAGGAGCTGCTGCACGTGCCCGAGGTCATGGAGTGCCACCTGGTCTCGGGCAGCTTCGACTACCTGGTCAAGGCGCGCCTGAGCGCGATGAGCGAGTACCGGGACCTCTTGGGCAGCATACTCAGGAAGATCCCCGTCACGGCCCAGTCGCACAGCTATGTGGTGATGGAGGAGGTCAAGGAAAGCCTGTTCCTGCCGGTCAACCCCGTCGCCGCATGAGATGCGCTCGATGAGAGGCGCTCGATTGCACGGCATCTGCCAAGGGTCTATGCTTGAACCCTGGCCCGACGGGCGCATGGCTTACAAGGCAGGAGGTGTGTGATGTACAAGCGCATTTTGTTGGCTTACGACGGCTCCGAATCAGGTCAGAAGGCCTTGCTCGATTGTCATGACCTGGCGCAATGGGGGCATTCCGAGCTGTTCCTGCTGGCCGTGATGCCGCTGGCACTGACGGCGCTGGGTCCCGAGGGCAGCTTCTACGACGAGAGCATGCAGGAGCGCGAGCGCGCGCGCTACCAGTCCATCCTCGACGTGGGCCTGCGCCGGCTGGCCGATTCCGGGCTGGCGGCGCGTGGCGAGGTGGTGGTCGGCGACGCGGTCGACGAGATCGTGCGCTACGCCCGCAGCATCGAGTCCGACCTGATCGTGGTCGGCCACAAGCATCTGGACGGCTGGGCGGCGCGCTGGTGGCGGGGGTCGGTCTCCAAGGCGCTGATCGAGCATTCGCCCTGCAACGTGCTGGTGGTGATCACGCGCTGAGGTGGTCTGGTCTTGGCTGGCAACTCGGTTCATTAGGGCGTAGGCCTTGGGCGGCGGTTCTGCCTCTGTCTGGCTGCGGCCGCGGCGCATCGCCGTGGTGCTGGGGCTTGGCGTGGCGGGCCTGCTCGCGGCGGGCGTGGCCTGGGAGTGGCACAGCTCCACGCTGCAGGCCAAGCTGCTGTCGGCCTGGGCGGGCGAGCTGAGCTTCGACTTGCGGGAGGGGCCTGCCAGCGGCAACCGTTACCCGCAGGCCGGCCCCTTCGACCTGCGCATGGGCTACACGCGCATTCCGCAGTTCGCCCTGCGCCTGAGCGAGCGCGACTACCAGGTGGCCGAGCAGGCCCAGCAGTCGGCCGCCATGATCCGCTACGGCGAGCGCGGCTTCTTTCCCCCCTACCACGAGAAGACCCAGACCGGTCTGGTGGTGCGCGACTGCCGCGCGGCACCGCTGTTCAGCACCCAGTTCCCGCTACGGGCCTATCCGGGCTACGAGGACATACCGCCCCTGCTGGCCGAGACGCTGGCCTTCATCGAGAACCGCGAGTTGCTGACGGCCACTGCGCCGCGCCACAACCCGGCGCTGGAATGGCCGCGCCTGGGACGCGCGCTGCTGGATCAGGCGATCTCGATGATCGACCGCGACCACCCGGCCGCCGGCGGCAGCACCCTGGCCACCCAGCTGGAGAAGTTCCGCCACTCGCCCGAGGGGCGCACCGCCTCGGTGGGCGAGAAATACCGGCAGCTGGTCTCGGCCTCGGTGCGCGCCTACCTGGACGGCGAGTACACCGAGCCGGCGCGCCGGCGCATCCTGCTCAACTACCTCAACAGCCTGCCGCTGGGCGCGCAGCGCGGCCACGGCGAGGTCATCGGCATCCTGGACGGCCTGCGGGCCTGGTACGGCACCGACGCCGTGGGCGCGAACGAGCTGCTGCGCGCCTCGGCCAACGGCGGCCCGCAGCAGGCCGAGCAGGCGCGCGTCTACCGCCAGGTGGTCAGCCTGCTGATCGCCCAGCGCCGGCCCTCGTACTACCTGGGCGCGGGCCAGGGCCAGCTGGCCGCGGCGACCGACAGCTACCTGCGCCTGCTGGCCGAGGCCGGGGTGATCGCTGCGCCGCTGCGCGACGCGGCCCTGCAGGCCCGGCTGAGCGTGCGCGAGTCCTATGTCGCCGGCGCGGCGGGCACCGAGGTCAACGACCTCAAGGCGGCCACCCTGGCGCGGGTCCAGCTCGCCGCGCTGCTGGACACCTCTCGCCTGTACGACCTGGACCACCTGGACCTGGCCGTCGACAGCACCATAGACGGGGCGCTGCAGAAGGCCGTCACCGAGACCTTGCGCGGCCTGCGCGACCCCGAGCGGGCGCGCGAGGCCGGGTTGATCGGCTTTCAGCTGCTCGAGCGCGGCGACCCGTCGCAGCTGGTCTACAGCTTCACGCTCTACGAGCGCGGCGAAGGCGTCAACCGCGTGCGCGTGCAGACCGACAACCAGGACCAGCCGTTCGACATCAACACCGGCGCCAAGCTGGAGCTGGGCTCGACCGCCAAGCTGCGCGCGCTGACCAGCTACCTGGAGACCGTGGCCGCGCTGCACGCGCAGCTCAGCCCGCTGGACCGCCAGGCGCTGCGGGCGCGCGAGGTGGCGCAGCGCGACCGCCTGACGCGCTGGGCGGTCGACCATCTGCTGGCGGCGCGCGACCGCAGCCTTCCGGCCATGCTGCAGGCTGCCATGGAGCGGCGCTACTCGGCCAGTCCCCACGAGAGCTTCTTCACCGGCGGCGGCGTCCACAGCTTCAGCAACTTCGACCGGCGCGACGACGGCCGCATCATGACGGTGGCCGAAGCCTTCCGCGGCTCGGTGAACCTGGTGTTCATCCGGCTCATGCGCGACATCGTCCAGCACCACATGTACCGCGGGCCGCGGGCGGCCGAGCAGATCCTCAAGGACCCCGGGCACCCGGAGCGCGTGCAGCTGCTGGGGCGCTTCGCCGACCGGGAGGGCAGCCGCTTCCTGCGCGGCTTCCTGGCCAAGTACCAGGGCCATGCGCCGCAGCAGATGCTGGAGCAGCTGGTGAAAGGCCTGGCCAAGCCCACGCCGGTGCGGCTGGCCGTGGTCTACCGATCCTGGGCGCCCGAGGCCCCGTTCGAGGCCTTCAGCGCCTTCATGCGCGAGCACCTGCCCGCGGACCTGCCGCGTGGCGGCGAGGACGAGCTGCGCCAGCTCTACGAGCGCTACGCGCCGGGGCGCTTCTCGCTGTCCGACCGCGGCTACCTGGCGCGCGTGCACCCGCTGGAGCTGTGGCTGCTGGGCCACCTGCGCCAGCATCCGCTGGCGACGCAGTCGCAGGTCATCGCGGCCAGCGCCGAGCAGCGCCAGGAGGTCTATGGCTGGCTGCTGCGCTCGCGCTTCAAGCAGGCGCAGGACTCGCGCATCGTGCAGCTGATCGAGGCCGATGCCTTCGCCGAAATCCACCGCAGCTGGCAGCGCCTGGGCTTTCCCTTCGACAGCCTGGTGCCGTCCTACGCGACCGCCATAGGCAGCTCGGGCGACCGGCCCGCGGCGCTGGCCGAGCTGGTCGGCATCATCGTCAACGACGGCGTGCGCCAGCCGGCGGTGCAGCTCGAGACCCTGCATTTCGCGGCCGACACGCCTTACGAGACCCTGCTGCGCCGCCGGCCCGGCGAAGGCGAGCGCGTGCTGGCGCCCGAGGTCACGCAGACGCTGCGGCGCGCGATGATGGACGTGGTCGAGCAGGGCACGGCGCGCCGCCTGCGCGGCGTGCTGCTCGGGCCGGATGGGAGGCCGCTGGTGGTCGGCGGCAAGACCGGCACCGGGGACAACCGCCTGCAGGCCTATGGCCCGCGCGGCGTGCTGATCGGCTCGCGCGTGGTCAACCGCACGGCCACCTTCGTGTTCTTCATCGGCGACCGCCACTTCGGCATCCTGACGGCCTATGTGCCGGGACTGGCCGCGGAAGGCTACCGCTTCACCAGCGCCTTGCCGGTGACCATCGTCAAGGCCCTGGCACCGTTGCTGACGCCGGCCCTGGCGCCGGCGGCCGAGGCCGGTTGCGCCGCTGCGCGCCGGGTGGCGATGCCGCAGCTGGAACGCGAGGCGCGCCAGGAGGCCGCGCGCTGAGCCAGGGCCGGGCCGCTATCATGCGCACAGCCCGGAACCCGCCATGCTCTACCAAATCATTTCCTTCCTGCTGGACATCGCCACCGGCCTGCTCGGCGGGGCCTGCCTGCTGCGGCTGTACATGCAGCACCAGCGCCTGCCCTTCGGCAACCCGGTGGGCCGCTTCGTGTTCGCGCTGACCGACTGGCTGGTGCTGCCGCTGCGCCGCGTGGTGCCCGCGATTGGCCCCTGGGACACGGCCAGCCTGCTCGGCGCCTACCTGCTCAAGCTCGTGCATTTCGGACTGCTGATGCTGATGGTAGGGGGTGCGGGGCAGGTCTCGCTGCTGCCGCTGCTGGCCCTGCTGGGCCTGGTCCAGCTCGTGATCTCGGCGCTGACGGGGCTGCTGATCGTCTACGTGATCCTGTCCTGGGTGCAGGCCGGCTCGGCTATCGCCTACCTGGTCGAGCGCCTGTGCGTCCCGCTGCTCAAGCCGCTGCGGCGCCTGATCCCGCTGGTCGGGGGCATAGACCTGTCGCCGCTGGCCTTGCTGGTGCTGCTGCAGATCGCGGCCATGGTGCTGGCCTCGCTGGCGCCTGCCTTCTGGCGCTGAGGGCGTCGCGGGTCGGCGCGAAAGCAAAACGCCCGGCAGCGCCGGGCGTCGAGGGGCAGGCCGGTCGCCGCCTCAGCGCGCTTCGGCGACACGCTGCTTGATATGGGCCAGCGCCTCTTCCACCTGGTCGATCAGGACCAGGCAGAGGTCGCCCGGCGCCAGGCGCTCGAGCGCGCGGTCTATGGCCAGGAGCTCGCCACGGATTTCCTCGGCGTGGCGCGTGCGGCTGGCGCCCGCCAGGCCCTCGCGCAGCAGGGTCAGCACCTCGCCGTCCTCGCGGCCGCGTTGGCAGGCGTCCTCGTAGAGCAGCACCTCGTCGAAGGCGTGGCCCAGGATGCGGGTCTGCTCGCGGATGTCCTCGTCGCGCCGGTCGCCCGCGCCGCTGATCACCGCCATGCGCTTGCCGGCAGTCATGTTCTCCACGGCATTGACCAGCGCCTGGATCGCGTCGGGGTTGTGGCCGTAATCGGCGATCAGCGTGGCGCCGCGGTAGTCGAACAGGTTGAAGCGGCCCGGCACGCCCTGCACGTCGCTGATGAACGTGGCCAGGCCCTGGCGGATCGCGTCCCAGGGCACGCCGACGGCCCAGGCCGCGGCCACCGAGGCCATGACGTTCTCGACCTGGAAGCCGATCTGGCCCTGGCGCGTGAGCGGCACCTGGGCCAGCGGCAGGCGCATCTGGAAGCGGCCTGCCATGGCCACGATGTCGCCCTGGTCGACGAACAGCACGCGCTTGCCCTGGGCGCGGTGCGTGGCCAGCACCGGGTGGTGTCCGTCCTGGGCGAAGAAGGTGACGGCGCCGGGGCAGTGGGCCGCCATGGCCGCCACGGCCGGGTCGGCGGCGTTGAGCACGGCCATGCCGCTCTTCGCCACGTTGAGCACGATCACGCGCTTGAGCACCGACAGGTCCTCCAGCGTGGTGATGTAGTTCAGGCCCAGGTGGTCGCCGGCGCCGAGGTTGGTCACGATGGCGACCTGACAGCGGTCGAAGGCCAGGCCCTCGCGCAGCAGGCCGCCGCGCGCGGTCTCGAACACGGCAGCGTCGACCTCGGGGTGCATCAGCACGTTGCGCGCGCTGCGCGGGCCGCTGCAGTCGCCGCTGTCGGTCTGGCGGCCGTTGACGTAGACGCCGTCGGTGTTGGTCATGCCCACGCGCAGGCCCTGGGCCTTGAGCAGGTGCGCGGTCAGGCGCACCGTGGTGGTCTTGCCGTTGGTGCCGGTCACGGCGATCACCGGGATGCGCCCGTCGTCCTGGTCCGGGTACATGTGGGCGATGACGGCTTCGCCGACTGCGCGTCCCTTGCCGTAGGAGGGGCTGAGGTGCATGCGCAGCCCAGGCGCGGCGTTGACTTCCACGATGCCGCCGTTCTGCTCCTCTAGCGGCTGGATCACGTTCTCGCAGACCACGTCCACGCCGCAGATGTCTAGGCCGACCATCTGCGCGGCGGCGATGGCGCGCGCCGCCACGTCGGCATGCACGTCGTCCGTCACGTCGGTGGCGGTGCCGCCGGTGGACAGGTTGGCATTGTTGCGCAGCACCACGCGCCGCCCCTTCTCGGGCACCGAGTCGGGCTCCAGGCCCTGGACGGCCAGGCGCGCCACCGCGATGTCGTCGAAGCGGATGCGGGTCAGCGAGGTCGAGTGGCCGTCGCCGCGCCGCGGGTCGGCGTTCACCGCGTCGACCAGCTGGCGCACGCTGTGCACGCCGTCGCCTATCACCAGCGGCGGCTCGCGCCGCGCCGCGGCGACCAGGCGGTCGCCGACCACCAGCAGGCGGAAGTCATGGCCGGGCAGGTATTTCTCGACCATCACGTCGCCGTAATGTGCGGCGGCGCGGTAGGCGATCTCGAAATGCTCGCGGCTCGCGATGTTGACCGTCACGCCCTTGCCCTGGTTGCCGTCCTGGGGCTTGACGACCACCGGCAGGCCGAGCTCGCAGGCCGTGGCCCAGGCATGCTCGAGGCCGCCCACCGGCCGGCCCTGCGGCACCGGCACACCGGCGGCGTGCAGCAGCTTCTTGGTCAGGTCCTTGTCCTGCGCGATCGATTCGGCGATGGCGCTGGTGCTGTCGGTCTCGGCAGCCTGGATGCGGCGCTGCTTGGCGCCCCAGCCGAACTGCACCAGGCTGCCGTCGGTCAGGCGCCGGTAGGGGATGCCGCGCGCCACGGCCGCGTCGACGATGGAGCCGGTGGAGGGGCCCAGGCGCACGTCCTCGTCGAGCTCGCGCAGCTGGGCCAGCGCGCCGGCCAGGTCGAAGCCGGCCTGGCTGGCGGCGGCCTGGCACAGCTGCTGGGCGAGCTCCAGCGCCAGGCGGCCCACGGACTCCTCGGTGTACTCGACCACCACCTGGAACACGGCCGGGTCGGGCGTGGGCGTGGTGCGGCTGAAGGTGACCGGGCAGCCGGCCTGGGCCTGCAGGCTCAGCGTGACCCGCTCCAGGGCCTGGGCCAGCGAGACCGGCAGGCCGGGGCGTCTGGGATTGAGCTCGCCAACGTCGGGAAACAGGCGGCGCAGCTGATGCTCGAACTGCGGCGTCTGATGGATGTCGCGCTCGGTCTCCGAGCAGCTGACGATGGCTTCGATGGCGGTGTGGCGGCTCCACAGGTTGGGGCCGCGCAGCGCGCGTATGCGTGAGACTTCCATGAACCAGTGTTCCCGTGTCGTTCAGTGCACAGCCGGGTCCTGCCCGTAGCTCTTGAGCCCGGCCCGGATCAGGTCGGGGGCGATGTCCAGGGCCCAGGCGGCGCCCACGGCGGCCAGCAGCTCGCCGGGCTTGACGCCCAGGCTGCCGGTCAGCCGCGACAGGGCCGGCATGGTGAGGTCCAGCACCCGCGTTTCCTGCTCGCCGCTGGCCAGTACCAGGGCCGTGCCGCGCAGGAACAGCACCCGCCCGCCGCCGGCGCGGTGCGCGGCCAAGGCCGGCGCGGTCTCGCTCTGGGCATAGAAGATCACCTGGCCGTCGCTGTAGCCGGCCAGCTCGGCCACCGCCGGGTCCTCGGCGTTGAGCACGGCGGCGCCTTCGGACAGCACCACGTCGACCTGGGTGCGCACGATGTTGGGCATCTGCCCGTCCTCGTGGATGTAGAACTCCTCCAGGCCGGCGGCGCCTGGCATGCCGGTGACCACGCCGACCTGGCAGCGGTCGTAGGGCAGACCCTCGGCCAGGATGTGGCGCGCCGAGCTCTCGACCACGGCGGCCTGCACCGCGCGGTTGATCAGCAGGCGCTGGCCCTTTTCCCAGCCCAGGGCGCTGCCGCGCTCGAGCCGGCGCTGGTCCAGGAACAGGCCGTCGGCGCAGGCCAGGCCGGTGTGGCGGCCGCTCAGGTGCAGCAGCCAGGCCACCAGCTTGGCGACCATGGTGGTCTCCTCGCCGCCGACCAGGCCCACGATGGGGATGCGTCCGGTGTCGTCCGCCGCGAACAGGTGGTCGACGATGGCCTGGCCCACCGGACGCGGCTGGCCGCTGGCGGGCTTGAGGTGCATCAGCAGGCCGGGGCCGGCATTGACCTCGACGATGGCGCCGCCCTGTTCCTGCAGCGGGCGCGAGATGTCGCGCGCCACCAGGTCCACGCCGGCGATGTCCAGCCCCACCACCTTGGCCGCCAGCGCCACCTGGGCGGCGACCTCGGGGTGGACCAGGTCGGTCACGTCGTTGACCATGTTGCCGTTGCGCATCACCGTGACGACCCGGCCCGCGGCCGGCACGCTGTCGGCGTTCAGGCCCTGGCGCTGCAGCTCCAGCGTCGCCGTGTGATGCTCATTGAGGCGGATGGTGTCCAGCGGGTAGTCCTCCTCCTCGCCGCGCCGCGGGTCGGAGTTGATCTGGCTCTCGACCAGCTCGGCCACCGTGGAGCGGCCGTCGCCGCAGATGGTGGCGGTCTCGCCGCGCGTGGCCGCGACCATGCGGCCGCCGACCACCAGCAGGCGGTGCTCCTCGCCCGGGATGTAGCGCTCGACGATGACCTCGCTGCCCTCTTCGTCGGCCACGCGGAAGGCCGCCTCGACCTCGGCGCTGGTGTTCAGGTCCAGCGAGACGCCGCGCCCGTGGTTGGCGTCGCTGGGCTTGACCGCCACCGGCAGGCCGATGTCCTGCGCCGCCTCCCAGGCCTCCTGCGGGTTGGCCACCGTGCGGCCCTCGGGCACCGGCACGCCGCAGGTGGAGAGCAGGCGCTTGGTGAGGTCCTTGTCGCGCGAGATGCCCTCGGCGATGGCGCTGGTGCGGTCGGTCTCGGCGGTCCAGATGCGGCGCTGGCTGGCGCCATGGCCGAGCTGGACCAGGTTGCCCTCGTTCAGGCGGATCGCGGGGATGCTGCGCTCGGCCGCCGCGTCGACCATGCAGGCCGTGCTGGGCCCCAGGCACAGGCTGTCCACCATCTGCTTGAGCTGGCCCAGGGTGGCGGCCAGGTCGTAGGGGCGTTCCTCGATCGCGGCCATCACCAGGTCGCGCGCGGCCTCCATGGCGACGCGGCCCACGGCCTCGTGGCGGGTGCGGATGACCACCTTGTAGACGCCGGGCAGATGGGTCTGGCGCGCCTTGCCGAAGCCGGTCTGCATGCCGGCCAGGGTCTGCAGCTCCAGCGCCACATGCTCCAT
Organism: Ramlibacter sp. 2FC; assembly: GCF_005503345.1. NCBI lineage: Bacteria > Pseudomonadati > Pseudomonadota > Betaproteobacteria > Burkholderiales > Comamonadaceae > Ramlibacter > Ramlibacter sp. 2FC. The sequence continues at coordinate 20,134 of NZ_SCMM01000024.1, read as the reverse complement.
GATGTGGCCGGGCCAGGTGCCCTCGCGCAGGCGCAGCAGGAAGCCGCCGCGCTCGCCGACGCCGCAACGGTGTTCGACCAGGCCGGGCAGCCAGGCCGTGAGCCGCTCGTAGAAGCCGGGCAGGGTGTTGGAGGGGCTGTGCTCCAGTTCGCCGATGTCGACCCAGGCCTCGATCACGGGGCGGTAGGTCCAGATGTTGGGTCCGCGCAGGTGGGTCATGCGCAGGAATTCGATATGTCTGTGGCTCATGTTCAATCGCGAACGCTGGGCATCCGCGCCTGTGCGGCGGCAGTGCGGCGATACAATGCGGGCGCAGGCGACGCGCCGGTCTCAAGTGATACAAGTTGGCGCATCATGCGCTTCCCGGCTGCATATTGTCGACTTTCTTCCTGCCGCCATCCGTTTTCTGGCTCCGGCTAACTTCCAACATGACATCGAGTCTCCCATCGGCTGCAGTTCGCAACGGTCTCCCCGTTGCATGGCAGGCCGAGGTTGTCCCGCAACTTCAAACCATAGAGAACGTTTCTGGCTGGTTGGAAGTTGACCTGGACGCGCAGCTGCGCTACTCGCCCGGGCTCGTTATTGTGACGGAGCAGCGCTTGGTGGCACGGGCGCCGGGCGAAAAAAACTGGCAAACCTGGGACTTCAGGCCCGGCCTGAGCCTGCAGCACCACGACCACGCGGGCGTGGGTACGCTGGAGCTGCACGACGAGGGCGGGCGCCTGGCCTGCTGGCGCTACACCCTGGGACACAACCCGGCCGCGCTGCGTCTGATCGCGCTGTTCGAGGCCGGGCTGCAGGCGCGGCTGCAGGGCCGGGCGCCGGAGGCGGCCGAGGCCGAGCCGGCGGGGCCAGACCAGGACGAGAGCCACGCAGGCGACAGCGGGGCGCCGCCCTCGACCTGGACCCTGCTGCGCCTGTGGCGCTTCGCCAAGCCCTACCAGGGCCAGCTGCTGGCGGGCTTCCTGCTCACGCTGGCCTCGACCGCCGCCACGCTGGTGCCGCCCTACCTGACCATGCCGCTGATGGACGAGGTGCTGATTCCGTTCCAGAACGGCGTCAAGATCGATCCCCGGGTGGTGGCGCTGTACCTGGCCGGCCTGCTGGGCTCGGCCCTGCTGGCCTGGGGCCTGGGCTGGATCAAGACCTACATCCTGGCCCTGGTGTCCGAGCGCATAGGCGCCGACCTGCGCACCAACACCTACGAGCACCTGCTCAAGCTCTCGCTAGAGTATTTCGGCGGCCGCCGCACCGGCGACCTGATGGCGCGCATAGGCAGCGAGACCGACCGCATCAACGTCTTCCTTTCGCTGCACCTGCTGGACTTCGCCACCGACGTGCTGATGATCGTGATGACGGCGGCCATCCTGTTCACCATCAACCCGACCCTGGCGCTGGTGACGCTGCTGCCGCTGCCGGTGATCGGCTGGCTGATCCACGTGGTGCGCGACCGGCTGCGCACCGGCTTCGAGAAGATAGACCGGGTCTGGTCCGAGGTCACCAACGTGCTGGCCGACACCATTCCCGGCATCCGCGTGGTCAAGGCCTTCGCCCAGGAGGAGCGCGAGGCCGGGCGCTTCCGCGAGGCCAACCGCCACAACCTGGCCGTGAACGACCGGCTCAACCGCGTCTGGTCGCTGTTCTCGCCCACCGTGACGCTGCTGACCGAGTTCGGCCTGCTGGTGGTCTGGGCCTGCGGCATCTGGCTGGTCAGCCGGCACGAGGTCACGGTCGGCGTGCTCACGGCCTTCCTGGCCTACATCGGCCGCTTCTACACCCGGCTCGACTCCATGAGCCGCATCGTCTCGGTGACGCAGAAGGCGGCCTCGGGCGCCAAGCGCATCTTCGAGATCCTGGACCATGTCTCCAGCGTGCCCGAGCCGGTGCGGCCGGTCGCGCTGCCCGAGGTGCAGGGCCGCATCGAGCTGCGCGGCGCCCATTTCCGCTACGGCAACCGGGCCGTGATCCGCGGCCTGGACTTGAGCATAGAGCCGGGCCAGATGATCGGCCTGGTCGGCCACAGCGGCTCGGGCAAGAGCACCCTGGTCAACCTGATCTGCCGCTTCTACGACCTGTCGGACGGCAGCATCGAGCTCGACGGCGTCGACATCCGCCAGCTGCGCGTGGCCGACTACCGGCGCCAGATCGGCCTGGTGCTGCAGGAGCCCTTCCTGTTCTTCGGCACCATCGCCGAGAACATCGCCTACGGCAAGCCCGACGCGACGCGCGAGGAGATCGTGGCGGCGGCGCGCGCGGCCCATGCGCACGAGTTCATCCTGCGCCTGCCCCAGGGCTACGACTCGCTGGTCGGCGAGCGCGGCCAGGGCCTGTCGGGCGGCGAGCGCCAGCGCATCTCGATCGCGCGCGCCCTGCTGATCAACCCGCGCATCCTGATCCTCGACGAGGCCACGGCCTCGGTCGACACCGAGACCGAGAAGGAAATCCAGAAGGCGCTGGACAACCTGGTCCAGGGCCGCACCACGATCGCCATCGCCCACCGCCTGTCCACATTGCGCAAGGCCGACCGCCTGGTGGTGATGGACAAGGGCCAGATCGTCGAGGAGGGCAGCCACGACGAGCTGATCGCGCGCCAGGGCGCCTACTGGCGCCTCTACGAGGCCCAGGCGCGCCAGGCCGAGGCCGACCGCGCCATCCTGCGCGACGACGACGAAGGGGAGGACGCATGAGCGCTGTGCCGCAGACCCAGGCGGGCCAGCCCGCGTTCAGCCTGCAGCGCGACGGCCGGGGCCGCCTGGTGTTCATAGGCGCCGACGGCCAGGCCCATGCGGGCGCCGTGGTGGTGCGCGCCTTTCCGGTCGCCGCGCCGGGCGAGGGCGTGGCCGTCCTCGACGCCGAGGGCCACGAGCTGGCCTGGGTTGCGCGCCTGGACCAGCTGGGCGGCGCCCTGCGCGAGATGCTGGAGGACGCGCTGGCCCAGCGCGAGTTCCTGCCGGTGATCCGCCGCCTCAAGCGCGTCAGCAGCTTCGCCACGCCCAGCACCTGGGAGGTCGAGACCGACCGCGGCGACACGGCCTTCGTGCTCAAGGGCGAGGAGGACATCCGGCGCCTGGCACCGGGGGTGCTGCTGGTGGCCGACAGCCACGGCGTGCAGTTCCTGATCCGCGACCTGTCCTCCATGGACCGCCACAGCCGCAGGCTGCTCGACCGGTTTCTCTGAGCGTCGCGGCCTCGGGGCCAGAGGCGCGCGCGCCCACCACCGAAGGGCCAGTATGTGCTAACTTGAGCACTGCGCGGTCGAGTTTTCCATCCCCACGGAGGGCCTATGAAAGCGAAACAACGTCGGGCCTTGTGCCTGAGCATGCTGGCCGGCTTGCTGTGCCTCTGGTCGCCGGTCGCCGCAGCCCAGGAATCCACCGCCATTCCCCCGTCCAACGCGCTCGACAGGATCATTGCCGCGGGCGTGGTCAGGATCGCCGTGCCCCGTGACCTGCCGCCGTTCGGTTCCCTCGATGCCAAGGGCGAGCCGCAGGGCTACGACGTCGATGTGGCCCGTCTCATCGCCCAGGACCTGGGGGTGAGGCTGAGGCTGGTTCCCATGACCAGCGTCGACCGCATTCCCAAGCTGATGAGCGGCAGCGTGGATCTGGTCGTCGCCAACCTGGGGGTGGACCCCGAGCGCGCCAAGGCGATTGCCTTCTCCTCGCCCTATGCGCCGTTCTTCTCCGGCGTGTTCGGCGCGCCCGGGCTTGCCGTCAAAGGCCCGGCCGATCTGGCGGGCAGGAAGGTCGCCGTGACGCGCGACACACTGGAAGACCGCGAGCTCGCGAGGATCGCCCCGCGGGGCGTCGAGATCCTGCGCTTCGACGACAACCAGGCGACCCTCTCGGCCTTCCAGTCGGGCCAGGCCGAGCTCGTCGTGACGGGCAGCGCCGTGGTCGCGGCCATGGCCCGCGGCCAGGGCCGCAGGATCGAAACCAAGTTCATCCTCAGGGAGTCTCCGGCCAGCATAGGCGTGCGCCGCGGCGAGCCGGAGCTGCTGCACTGGGTCAACGTGTTCGTCCTGCACAAGAAGCTCGGCGGCGAGCTCGACCGCCTGTCGCGCAAATGGTTCGGTGAGCCCTTGCGGCCCCTGCCTTCCCTGTGATCGCCAGCGGGCCGGCGCCGGGCCGACCGGTCGATGTGGGCCGGCGGTCGCTGGTCGACTTGTCTCGCCGAAATAACTGTATAAAATCAAGGGGTATCCGCTTAGCTCCAGTTGGGTTAGCATTACTGGATGGATGTCCATATCGTAACGCCGGTCGCGGGAAAGGACTACCCCCGGAACTGGAACGAGTTTCTGGACTGGTTTTCCAGTGAGGATGCCTGTCTTTCATACCTGGAGAAGCTGCGCTGGCCGCAGGGATTCGTCTGCCCTTCTTGCGGTGTGCTCGGCGAGCCCTACCGGTCCAGCCGTGCCCGACTGATGTGCCGCAGCTGCGGCTACCAGGGCTCAGTGACCGCCGGAACCATCTTCGATAAGACCCGCACACCCCTGCGCGTTTGGCTGGCGGCGGCCTGGTACGCGACCAACCAGAAGCTTGGGGTGAGTGCTCTCGGACTGCAGCGTGTGCTGGGCTTGGGCAGCTACGAGACGGCCTGGACCATGCTGCACCGCTTCCGCCGGGCGATGGTGCGTCCAGATCGGGAGCTCCTGAAGGGCGAGGTGGAAGTCGACGAAACCTACCTGGCCATCTCCGATCGAGACAAGCCGATCTCTCCGCTCAAGCGCAAGAGCAGCACGAGCAAGGTGCTGGTGATCATTGCCGTGGAGATCCATCAACCCAAGGGCTTCGGCCGGATTCGGCTACGCCGCATCGAGAACGACTCTGGCGAATGCGTCGTGCCGTTCGTGCAGGCGAACATCGAGCCCGGCTCCCGGGTGACGACTGACGGCTCGGCAGCCTACCGCTCATTGAGCAAACTCGGCTACGACCATCAACGCGAGGTCATGCTCGGCTCCGAGATCCCCGCCCATGCCTCGATGCCCGGCGTGCATCGAGTGGCATCCCTGGTCAAGCGCTGGATCTTGGGCACGCATCACGGCTCGGTTCAACCTGAACACCTTGATGCCTATCTGGACGAGTTCGTATTCCGCTTCAATCGGCGTGCCTCGAACTCGCGTGGCATGCTGTTCTACCGCCTGATGCAGCAGGCGGTCACGACCAGCCCGGTGACCTACCGGGACGTCATCAGAAAGCCCCCATCACCCGCTCAAAGTGGACAAGATATACTGGATATAAATCCAGCAAATTGATGCGACTGGAGCTAAGCGGATACCCCTTATAAAATCACAGTCATGAGCCCCGCGCCCGTAACCGTTCCGCTGCAGGCCCTCAAGGGCCGCGGCTCTGCGACGCGCCTGGCGCACCGCTTCGCGGGCGAGGCGCGCGAGGCCTTCGACGACGGCTGGGACACGCTGCAGGCCGGCTTCGCGGAGGGCGGCGCTCCGCCCGCGACCCAGGTGATCTGGGAGGACGCGCGCAGCGCGATCACGGCCAACGACTCGCCCGACATCGCGTTCGAGCGCTCGCTCAATCCCTACCGCGGCTGCGAGCATGGCTGCGCCTACTGCTACGCGCGTCCCACGCACAGCTACCTGAACCTGTCGCCGGGGCTGGACTTCGAGACCAAGATCGTCGCCAAGCGCAACATCGCCGAGGTGCTGCGGCGCGAACTCGCTTCGCCGCGCTACCGGCCCGAGCTGCTGGCCATCGGTTCGGCCACCGACTGCTACCAGCCTATCGAGCGCGGGCTCAGGCTCACGCGTTCGGTACTCGAGCTGCTCGAGGAGACGCGCCATCCGTTCTCTCTGGTCACCAAGGGCAGCGGCGTGGAGCGCGACCTGGACCTGATCGCACCCATGGCCGCCCAGGGCCTGGCCGCGGTCTATGTGACCATCACCACGCTGGACGCGCAGCTGGCGCGGCGCCTGGAGCCGCGCGCCGCCTCGCCCCAGCGCAGGTTGCGCACCATTGCCAGGCTGGCCGAGGCCGGCGTGCCGGTGGGCGTGAGCGTGGCGCCCCAGATCCCCTTTGTCAACGAGGACATGGAGCAGGTGCTCGAGGCCGCCTGGGCGGCCGGCGCGCGCAGCGCCTTCTACACCGTGCTGCGCCTGCCCTGGGAGCTGGCGCCGCTGTTCAGGCAATGGCTTCAGCTCCACTACCCGCAGCGCGCGGCGCGGGTCATGGCGCGCGTGCAGGAGCTGCGCGGCGGGCGCGACTACGACGGCGACTTCGCCACGCGCATGAGCGGCCAGGGCCTGTGGTCCGCGCTGATCCGGCAGCGCTTCGAGAAGGCCTGCGCGCGCCTGGGCTTCAACCGCCAGCGCATAGCGCTCGATACGGGCCAGTTCAGGCCGGCCGCCGCGCCGGGGCAGGGCCGGCTGTTCTGAAGTGGTTCCGGGTCAGCGGCTTCAGGCTGCGCGGCAGCGCGCGTAGAGGTCCTGGGCCGGCCGGTAGGCCTCGGTGCGCACGCCCAGGGCGCCGAGCACCGAGTGGAAGAAATGGTCGTGCGAGACCGGGGCATCTATGCCCTGCTTCAGGCAGTCCGTGTGCAGGCCGCGCAGCTGCTCGAAGGAGGGCGACAGCCAGGTGATCCAGGGCACGTGCTTTTGCGCGTCGGGCGCGACGCGCCAGGGCAGGCCGTGCAGGTAGAGCTGGTTCTCGCCCAGCGACTCGCCATGGTCCGAGACATAGATCAGGGCCGGCGACATCGTCCTTTCTTCCGCCTTGAGCCAGTCTATGGTCGAGGCCAGGAAATGGTCGGTGTAGACGATGCTGTTGTCGTAGGCATTGACCAGGGCCTCGCGCTCGCATTCCTGCAGCGCGTTGCTGACGCATTCGGGCAGAAAGCGCTTGAACGCGGAGGGGCTGCGCCTGTAATACGCCGGTCCGTGGCTACCCATCTGGTGCAGCAGCACCACCACTCCGCGCGCGCGGCGCTCGGCCGGCAATTCGGCGATGCGCTGGGCCAGTCCCTGCAGCATGGCCTCGTCGAAGCACTCGCCCTGCTCGCACAGCCCGGGCAGCGGCTGCGCGCCGGTGGCGGCATGCGGCACGCGGTCGCACAGGCCCTTGCAACCCGATTGGTTGTCCAGCCACAGCACCGCCAGGCCCGCGTGCTGCAGCACGTCGACCAGGTTCTCCTGCTCGGCCTTGCGGCTGTCGAAGCCCTCGCGGCCGAGGTCGGAGAACATGCAGGGCAGCGAGGCCGCGGTGCTGGTGCCGCAGGACCAGGCGTTGCGCTGGCTCACCACGTTCTCCGAGGCCAGGCGCGGCGTGGTCGGGCGGGCGTAGCCGTTCAGGGCGAAATGGTCCATGCGCGCGGTCTCGCCAACCACCAGCACCAGCAGCGGCGGCTTGGCGTCCTGAGGAACGGCGGCGGCCTGGGCGTCCAGGCCCAGCGGCAGCAGGGGGCCGCTCCGGCGCTGGAGCGGCTTGGCGGCCAGGTTGCCCAGGGCGTAGAAGGAGTTGAGCGGGTTGACCAGGTAGCGCAGCTGGGTGTGGTTGCGCATCAGCGAGGAGAAGTCCTGGAAGAACAGCAGCAGGGTGCCGGCCGCCAGGGCCAGCGACAGCAGCAGGGTGGCGGCGTTGCTCAGCGCCTGGCGCCGCGGCGCCAGCCGCCGCAGCGGCATGCGCCACAGCCAGCCGGCCGGCAGCAGGCCCAGGCCCGCCACGGTGCCGAACAGGCGCCAGTTGAGCAGGTCGCGCGTCTCGTGCGGGTCGGTCTGCAGCACGTTGGCCATCATCGTGGGGTCGATGACCACGCCGTAGGCCTGCATGAAATAGGCGCCCGCGGCCGCGGCGAGCAGGCTCAGCGTCAGCACCGGCTTGAGCGTCCAGCGCCAGCTCAGCAGGCTCAGCAGGCCGCACAGGGCGGCGCCGACGATCACGCCCAGGCCCAGGGCAAAGCCCAGGCCGCGCCAGCTGGTCAGCTCGGGCAGGCGCAGCAGCTGCTGCCACAGCGGCAGGTTGGCCACGCTGGCCATCCACAGGCTGGCCAGCAGCAGGGGCCATGCCGGATGCTTCCCTGTGGCCTCGGGCGCGCGGACGCCGGCGTCGTGCAGGGGCGAAGAGCCCGGAACAGGGAGCGTTGGCGACATGGGGCCGGATTCTGGCGCGCCTGCCGCCGCTTGTGCTTAACGCAGGATTAAGGGCGCCCAGAGGGCGCGCCAACGGCCGTGTGGGCATTGCCCGGCGGACGCTCAGGCCGGCCAGGTGGCACCGTGTTCGGGCACCATGGCGCGCCAGTGCAGCTCATGCTCGATGCGCTCGCGCAGCATGTCCGAGGCCGCCATGTCGCCGTGCACCACGTAGACCTGACCCGGCGGGCGGGGGCTGCAGCGCAGCCAGGCCAGCAGCTGGTTGGCGTCGGCATGGGCCGAGGCCGTGGCCAGCTGCACCACCTCGGCGCGCACCGCCACGTCCTGGCCGTGGATGCGCAGCTGCTGCTCGCCAGCAGCCAGCCGCGCGCCTGGTAGCCGGTCAGGATGACCATGTTGCGGTGATCGCCTGCGTACAGGGCCAGGTGGTGCAGCACGCGGCCGCCGGTGGCCATGCCGCTGGCCGCCAGGATCACCATGGGGCCGTGGCGCTGCGCGAGCGCCTTGGACTGCTCGGGCGTCTCGACCCTGGTCGCGGCCCGGGTCAGGGCATGGGTTTGACGCGCGTCGAGCCGGTGTTCGCCCAGGTGGCGGCTGAACAGGTCGGTGGTGTGGACCGCCATCGGGCTGTCCAGGAACACCGGCAGCGAGGCCGGGATGAGCTTGCGCTCCTTGAGCTGGGCGATGGTGTGCAGCAGGGTCTGGGCGCGGCCGACGGCGAACACCGGCACCACGGCCACGCCGCCGCGCACGGCCAGGCGCTGCAGGGCCGGGGCGAGCTCGGATGCGACGTCGCCGGCCGGGTGCTGCCGGTCGCCGTAGGTCGACTCGATCAGCACCGTGTCGGCGGCCGGCGGGGCCGCGGGCGGGTTCATCAGCAGGTCGTCGCTGCGGCCCAGATCGCCCGAGAACAGGATGCGCCGGCCCCCGACCTCCAGCAGCAGGCTGGCCGCGCCCAGGATGTGGCCGGCCGAGTAGAAGCGCGCCAGCCAGCCGCGGATGGGCTCGAAGGCCTGGCCCACGGGAACGGGCTTGATCTGCTTGAGGCAGCGCAGCGCGTCCTGGCGCGTGTACAGGGGCAGGGCAGGGGTATGTTTGGAAAAGCCGTGCCGGTTGGCGAAGGCCGCGTCCTCTTCCTGGAGGTGGCCGCTGTCGGGCAGCAGGATGCCGCACAGATCCTGGGTGGCCGGCGTGGCCCAGACACGGCCGTGAAAACCCTCGCGCACCAGCAGCGGCAGGTAGCCGCTGTGGTCCAGATGGGCATGGGTCAGGACCACGGCCTGGACCTGGCCAGGCACCACGGGCAGCGGCTGCCAGTTGCGCAGCCGCAGCTGCTTGTAGCCCTGGAACAGCCCGCAGTCGACCAGCAGGCTGTGGCCGCTGGACTGGACCAGGTATTTGGAGCCGGTGACCGTGCTGGCGCCACCGAGGAAGCTGATGGTGACGCTCATGGGCCCATGATACCCACGAGGCCCACCAGAGCCCCGCTTCGCGATCAGGCGCCGAAGAAGCTCTTCAGGCGGTCGGTCCAGGTGTCGCCGGTCGGCGAGTGCTTGCCGCCGCCTTTCTTGATCGACTCCTCGAGCTCCTTGAGCAGCTTGCGCTGGTGCTCGGTGAGCTTGACCGGGGTCTCTATGGTCACGTGGCAGTACAGGTCGCCCGGGTAGCTGGAGCGCACGCCCTTGATGCCCTTGCCGCGCAGGCGGAACTGCTTGCCGGCCTGGGTGCCCTCGGGGATGTCGATGGCGGCCTTGCCGGCCAGCGTCGGCACCTCGATCTCGCCGCCCAGGGCGGCCGTGGTGAAGCTGATCGGCACCGAGCAGTGCAGGTCGTCGCCGTCGCGCTCGAAAATGTCGTGCTTCTTGAGGCGGATCTCGATGTAGAGGTCGCCGGGCGGCCCGCCGTTGGTGCCGGGCTCGCCGTTGCCGGCGCTGCGGATGCGCATGCCGTCGTCGATGCCGGCCGGGATCTTGACTTCCAGGGTCTTCTGCTTCTTGAGCCTGCCCTGGCCGTGGCAGCTGGTGCAGGGGTCGGCGATGATCTTGCCCGAACCGTGGCAGTGCGGGCAGGTCTGCTGCACGCTGAAGAAGCCCTGGCGCATCTGCACCACGCCCGCGCCGTGGCAGGTGCCGCAGGCCTTGGGGCTGGTGCCGGGCTTGGCGCCGCTGCCGTGGCAGGTGTCGCAGTTTTCCCAGGTCGGGATGCGGATCTGGGCGTCCTTGCCGTGGGCCGCTTCCTCCAGCGTGATCTCCATCGCGTAGCTCAGGTCCGAGCCGCGGTAGACCTGGCGCCCGCCGCGGCCCGCGCCGCCGCGGCCCTGGCCGAAGATGTCGCCGAAGATGTCGCCGAAGGCCTCGGCGAAGCCGCCGAAGCCCTCCGCGCCAGCGCCGCCGGGGCCGCGCATGTTCGGGTCCACGCCGGCGTGGCCGTACTGGTCGTAGGCCGCGCGTTTCTGCGCGTCCGAGAGCATTTCGTAGGCTTCCTTGGCTTCCTTGAACTTGGCCTCGGCGTCCTTGCCGGCGTCACCCTGGTTGCGGTCAGGGTGGTGCTTCATCGCGAGCTTGCGATACGCCTTCTTGATTTCCTCGTCCGAGGCGTTCTTGGGAACGCCCAGCACTTCGTAAAAGTCTCTCTTGGCCATCGTGTGGTTCAAACCGTTTCAACAAGAACGCCGCGCTGAAGATTCCAGCGCGGAATCGTTCAAACGCGGCGGGCGCTGCCGGGCAGCGGCGATCAGCCCTTCTTGACTTCCTTGACCTCGGCATCGACCACGTTGTCGTCGCCGCCGGCCGGCCCCGCCTGGGCGCCGGCCTCGCCACCCGCGGCCTGGCCGGCGGCCTGCTGCGCCTGCATGTCGGCGTACATCTTCTCGCCGAGCTTCTGGCTGGCGGCCATCAGCTCGTTGCTCTTGGCCTCGATGGCGGCCTTGTCGTCGCCCTTGATGGCCTCTTCAAGCTCCTTGATCGCGGCCTCGATCTTGTCCTTCTCTCCGGCCTCGAGCTTGTCGCCGTACTCGGTCAGGCTCTTCTTCACGCTGTGCACCGTGGCGTCGGCCTGGTTGCGCGCCTGGACCAGCTCGAACTTCTTGTGGTCCTCGGCGGCGTTGAGCTCGGCGTCCTTGACCATCTGCTGGATCTCGGCCTCGGACAGGCCCGAGTTGGCCTTGATCGTGATCTTGTTTTCCTTGCCCGTGCCCTTGTCCTTGGCGCCCACGTGCAGGATGCCGTTGGCGTCGATGTCGAACGACACCTCGATCTGCGGCAGGCCGCGCGGCGACGGCGGGATGCCTTCGAGGTTGAACTCGCCCAGCAGCTTGTTGCCGCTGGCGATCTCGCGCTCGCCCTGGAACACCTTGATGGTCACGGCCGGCTGGTTGTCGTCGGCGGTGGAGAAGGTCTGCGCGAACTTGGTCGGGATGGTGGTGTTCTTGCTGATCATCTTGGTCATCACGCCGCCCAGGGTCTCGATGCCCAGCGACAGCGGCGTGACGTCCAGCAGCAGCACGTCCTTGCGGTCGCCCGAGAGCACCTGGCCCTGGATCGCGGCGCCCACGGCCACGGCCTCGTCGGGGTTCACGTCCTTGCGCGGCTCCTTGCCGAAGAATTCCTTGACCTTGTCCTGCACCTTGGGCATGCGGGTCATGCCGCCGACCAGGATCACGTCGTGGATGTCGGAAACCGACACGCCGGCGTCCTTGATCGCGGTGCGGCAGGGCGCGATGGTGCGCTCGATCAGCTCCTCGACCAGGCTTTCCAGCTTGGCGCGGGTCAGCTTGATGTTCAGGTGCTTGGGGCCGGTCGCGTCGGCCGTGACGTAGGGCAGGTTGATGTCGGTTTGCGCGCTGTTGGACAGCTCGATCTTGGCCTTCTCGGCGGCTTCCTTCAGGCGCTGCAGGGCCAGCACGTCCTTGGACAGGTCCACGCCCTGCTCTTTCTTGAACTCGCCGATGATGTAGTCGATGATGCGCTGGTCGAAGTCCTCACCGCCCAGGAAGGTGTCGCCGTTGGTCGACAGCACCTCGAACTGCTTCTCGCCCTCGACGTCGGCGATCTCGATGATGGAGATGTCGAAGGTGCCGCCGCCCAGGTCATAGACGGCGATCTTGCGGTCGCCCTTTTCCTGCTTGTCCAGGCCGAAGGCCAGGGCCGCGGCCGTGGGCTCGTTGATGATGCGCTTGACTTCCAGGCCCGCGATGCGGCCGGCGTCCTTGGTGGCCTGGCGCTGCGAGTCGTTGAAGTAGGCCGGCACCGTGATCACGGCTTCGGTCACCGGCTCGCCGAGATAGTCCTCGGCGGTCTTCTTCATCTTGCGCAGGATGTCGGCGGAGACTTGCTGGGCGGAGATCTGCTTGCCGCGCACTTCGACCCAGGCGTCGCCGTTGTCGGCGGCCACGATCTTGTAGGGCATCAGGTCGATGTCCTTCTGCACTTCCTTTTCGGCGAACTTGCGGCCGATCAGGCGCTTGATGGCGTACAGGGTGTTTTTGGGGTTGGTCACGGCCTGGCGCTTGGCCGAGGCGCCGACCAGCACCTCACCGTCCTCCTGGTAGGCCACGATGGACGGCGTGGTGCGCGCGCCCTCGGAATTCTCGATCACCTTGGTGGTGTTGCCTTCCATGATGGACACGCAGCTGTTGGTGGTGCCCAGATCGATGCCGATGATTTTTCCCATGACGTTCTCCGCGATTCTTTGAAAAAGTTGGATATCAGTAACTTGTGGATAACTTGAAGGGTTTCAAGTCATGTCTTCATTTCGGCGCGGCCACCGTCACCAGGGCCGGGCGCAGCACGCGCTCGGCGATCAGGTAGCCCTTTTGCAGCACCGTGACCACGGTGTTGGCTTCCTGCTCGGCCGGCACCATGCTGATCGCCTGGTGCTGGTGCGGGTCGAACTTCGCGCCCGCGGCGGGGTTGATCTCGATCACCTTGTTGCGCTCGAGCGCGCTCCTGAGCTGGCGCAGCGTGGCCTCGGCCCCCTCGCGGATCTGCTCGGGCGTGGCTTCCTTCACTGCCAGGCCCGCTTCCAGGCTGTCGAGCACCGGCAGCAGGTTCTCGGCGAAGCCTTCCACGGCGAACTTGCGGCTCTTGGCGATCTCCTCGTCGGCGCGCCGGCGCGCGTTCTGCGCGTCGGCCAGGGCGCGCAGGCTCTGCTCGGCCAGCTCGGTGTTCTTGGCCTGCAGGACGCCGATCTCGGCCTGGGCCTGGGCCAGCGCGTCGGCCTCGCCGGCGCCGGCCGCGGCCAGTTCCTCGGGGCTGGGCGCCTCCCCAAGTGCTTGATTCAGTTCGGGTTGTTGGTTTTCGGACATGCGTTTTCGCCGGAAAAAGAAGTGCAATGCGGGCCTAGATCGGGGCGCTGGGCGGTATTTCAAGGGGGGGAGTGGCGCCCGGCGCCGGGGCCGGACCGGGGCCCGGACGCGCGGTCCAGGCCCGAGCGGGCGAATCAGGCCGAGACGGCCAGCAGTTCCACGTCGAACTTGAGCGTGGCGTTGGGCGGGATCACGCCGCCGGCGCCGCGCGCGCCGTAGCCCAGGGCGGCCGGGATGAGCAGGGTGCGCTGGCCGCCGACCTTCATGCCGGCCACGCCCTCGTCCCAGCCGCGGATCACCATGCCGGCGCCGAGCGCGAACTCGAAGGGGTCGTTGCGGTCGCGGCTGGAGTCGAACTTGCTGCCCTGCTGGCCGTTGTTGTAGAGCCAGCCGGTGTAGTGCACGCTGACATGCTGGCCCTTCTGGGCCTCGGCGCCGCTGCCCACGACGGTGTCTTCGTACTGCAGGCCGGACGGGGTGGTGATCATGGGCATTCCTTTGCTGTTTGCCTGGGGCGCAGGTGGCCCGTGCGGGACGGCCGGATGCGCGCAGATGGAGGAGGGGGAACAGCCCGGAATTATGCCAGCAGGCCGCGCCGCGCCAGGTCGCGCATCAGCGCGCCCATGCCGTAGGTCCAGGGCGGCACGCGGTCCGAGTGGTTGACGCGGTTGACCAGGGCGCCTAGCGCCGGCGTGGCCACCGTGACCAGGTCGCCGACCACATGGGTGAAGCCCTGGCCCGGGCCATGCCGGTCCTGGGTGGGCGCGAACATGGTGCCCAGGAACAGCATGCAGCCGTCGGGGTACTGGTGGTTGGCGCCCATGGCCTGGCCCACCAGGTCCAGCGGGTCGCGGCTGATCTGCTGGAGCGAGCTCGCGCCCTGCATGACGAAGCCGTCCGGCCCGGCGACCTGCATCGACAGCTCGCAGCGGCGCACGTCGTCGATGCCGAAATCCGCGTCGAACAGGCGTACGAAGGGGCCGATCGCGCAGCTGGCGTTGTTGTCCTTGGCCTTGCCCAAGAGCAGGGCGCTGCGGCCCTCGAAGTCGCGCAGGTTGACGTCGTTGCCCAGGGCCGCGCCGCGCACCTCGCCGCGCGAGTTGACGGCCAGCACCACCTCGGGCTCGGGGTTGTTCCAGGCGCTGGCGGGGTGGATGCCGACCTCGGCGCCCGGGCCCACCGCGCTCATGGGCTGGGACTTGGTGAAGATCTCGGCGTCGGGGCCTATGCCGACTTCCAGGTACTGGCTCCACACGCCCTGGGCCAGCAGCACTTCCTTGAGCTGCAGGGCCTCGGCCGAGCCGGGGCGCACGCTGCGCAGGTTGTCGCCGATCACCGCCACCACGGCGCTGCGCACCGCCTCGGCCTTGGCGGCGTCGCCGCGCGCCTGCTCCTCGATCACGCGCTCGAGCATGGAGGCGACGAAGGTCACGCCCGAGGCCTTGATGGCCTGCAGGTCGCAGGGTGGGAGGAACCAGGGCAGGGCCGGGTCGCGCGCGTCGGCGGCCGAGTTGGCCAGCACGGCGGCGGTGTCGGCGATGCGCGGCGCCGCGAAGGCGCGCACGGCGGCGGCCGGGTCTGGCAGCTCCAGCAGGGCACTGCTGGTGGGCGCCAGCGGCGAGAGGTCGTGCAGGCCCTCGCCTTGCACGCGCACCAGCACCGGGCCGCTGCCCTGCACCCAGATGCGGGCGATCAGCAGGGCGCGGTCGGCGTCCTGGGGCAGGCAGGAGGCGGGGGTCAGAAGCGAGCTCAGGTTCATGGTGATGACGCGGGGTGGGAAATCGGTGGGGTGGTCGCCGGGCCGGCGCTGCTCAGGCCGGCTTTTCCTTCTTCCTGGCCTGGTTCGCCGTCCACTTGGCGGCGAAGGCCGGCAGGTCCGACAGGCGCTTGGTCAGGTCCAGGCCGGCGGCGGTGAGGCTGTAACCCTCGCCGCCGTGGGCGATGAGCTCGGCGCCGCGCAGCTCCTTGAGGCGCGTGTTCAGGGTGTTGGGGGTGATGCCGCCCACGCTGTCCTGCAGCAGCCGGAAGGTCTGGGCATGGCCATCGCGCAGGGCCCACAGCACACGCAGCGCGTAACGGGCTTCGAGCAGTCCCAGCAGCTGGTGGATGGCTGTGTTTTCCTTGGCACTCATTCCTGTTGTTCTCCTCTGCCGCTGCCGGGGCGGTCTGAATATAGCGCAGTTTTGGCGGATGCTACAGGTTTGATAGCTGCGCGCGCAGGGGGCTGCGCCGGCCGGCGCGGCGCCGTTCAGAGGTAGATCTTCTGCAGCAGCCGGATCAGGGTCTTGCGCTCGGTGTCGGTGAGGCGCGAGGTGGCTGCGGTCTCCAGCTCGCTCGCGGTGCGCTCGGCGTCGAGCATCAGCCGCCGGCCGGCGGCGGTCAGGTGCAGTCCCATGGCGCGGCCGTCGTGCGGGTGGGGCCGCCGCTCGATCAGGCCGCGCTTTTTCTCGAGCGCGCTGATCATGCCGACCAGATTGGGCGGCAGGATGTTGAGCGCGCTGCAGAGCTGGCGTGAGGTGATGCCGGGGTTGTGCGTGATCAGCGAGAGCACGGAGAAGTCGACCGGCCGCAGCTCGTAGACCGCCATGCGCTCCAGGAATTCACCGATGATGGTCAGCGCCGCGCGCCTCGCGTTGTAGCCGATCAGGGTCTGCAGGTAGCGGGTGTCCACCCGCTCGACGGCCGGGGCGGGTGCATGCGCGTTGGGCGAAACGGGCGCTTTGGTGACCATGCGTCGCATCATAAAGGGGGCTGCGCGCCGCGCGGCACCGCGCCAGCCCTGGGGTCGGTCGGTTTGATCAGTCAGCCGAGGCGGCGTCGCGGCAGCGCGTGCGCACGATCTGCAGGCGCATCTCGAACTCGGGCAGCACCCAGTGGCGCAGCGCCTGGGCGGGCGCCTGCCAGCGGGTCTGCAGCGCGGGGTCCGCGGCGGCTTCGTCCGAGGCCGTCAGGCGCGCATGCACGCCGGCCTCGATGCGCGCCCAGGCCCAGGCCAGCAGGGCCAGGGCCACGGCGCGCAGGTAGTCGTCGGCCACCCAGTAGGGCAGGGCCGGGTCCTGGGCGCGGGCCTCGGCCAGCTCGTGCGTGGCTTCGCCCAGGGCCGCCAGCAGGCGCAGCGCCTGCGCGTCCGGCGCATGGCTGGGGTCCAGGTCCTGGCGCAGGTCGTGCAGCAGGGCCGAGAAGCCGGCGCCGCCGTCTGCCAGCACCTTGCGCACCAGCAGGTCGATGGCCTGGATCTCGTTCGTGCCCTCGTAGATCATGGCCACGCGTGCGTCGCGCAGGATCTGCTCTATGCCCCATTCGCGCACGTAGCCATGGCCGCCGAACACCTGCAGGCAGTCGCTGCCGCCGTGGAAGGCCTGGTGCGTGCAGGCCGCCTTGAGCACCGGCGTGACCAGGCTGCACCAGCGCTGCGCGGCTTCGCGCCGCGCGGCGTCAGGGTGGTGCTTGAGCATGTCCAGCTCCACGCCGGTGCGGTAGGCCAGCACGCGGCCGCCGTCGATCCAGGCGCGCTGGGTGTCGAGGATGCGGCGCATGGCCGGGTGCTCGGCGATCGGGCTGGCCTCGCTGGCGGCATCGGTCCCGGGGGCGCGCATCTGGCGACGCTCCTTGGCGTAGGCGTCGGCCTTCTGCCAGGCCGCGTCGAGCAGTCCTATGCCCTGCAGCGCCACATGCAGGCGCGCCGCGTTCATCATGAGGAACATGGCGTTCAGGCCGCGCCCCGGCTCGCCAACGATCCAGCTCTGGGCCTCGTCGAAGCGCATCACGCAGGTGGCGCTGCCGTGCAGGCCCATCTTTTCCTCGATGCGCTCGCAGTGCACGGCGCTGCGCTGGCCGTCGGGGTAGAACTTGGGCACCAGGAACAGCGACAGGCCCCTGGGGCCGGGCGGGGCATCGGGCAGGCGGGCCAGCACCAGGTGCACGATGTTGTCCGTGAGGTCGTGCTCGCCGCCCGAGATGAAGATCTTGCTGCCGCTGAGCGCGTAGCTGCCGTCGGCCTGCGGCAGGGCCTTGGTGCGCGCCAGGCCCAGGTCGCTGCCGGCCTGGGGCTCGGTCAGGCACATGGTGGCCAGCCATTCGCCGCTGGCGATCTTGGCCAGGTAGCGCGCTTTCAGCTCCTCGCTGCCGTGGTGCTTGAGGCATTCGTAGGCGCCGTGCAGCAGGCCGGGCGCCATGGTCCAGCCGTGGTTGGCGGCGCTCAGCATCTCGTAGAGCATGGCCTCCAGCACGGCGGGCAGGCCCTGGCCGCCGTCCTCAGGCGCGGCGGACAGGGCCGGCCAGCCGGCCTGCCAGAAGGCCTGGTAGGCCTCGCGAAAACCCGGCGGGGTGCTCACGCGGCCCACCCCGTCCACCAGCTCGTGCCGGCAGCCGCTCTCGTCGCCATCCCGGTTCAAAGGCGCCACCACCTCGCCGGCGAACTTGCCGGCCTCCTCGAGCACCTGGCGCATCAGCTCAGGGTCGGCCTCGGCGAACGCCGGCAGGGCCTGCAGGCGTGCGGGCGCCTGCAGCACCTGCTCGAGCAGGAAGGCCATTTCATCGGTACGGGGCTGGTAGGCGTTCATGGTGCTCCGGGCGGCGGTTGGCGATCAGGACTCGGCGGTGAAGCCGATCTTCTTGACGATGGGGCCCCAGTAATCGTACTGAGCCTTCATGTCCTTGGCCATGGCCTCGGGCGAGCCGCCCACGGGCACCAGGCCGGAGATCGCCAGGCTGTCGATCACGGTCTTGTCCTTGAGCGCGAGGTTGATCGCTGCGTTGGCGTTGGCCACCACGCTGGCCGGGGTCTTGGCCGGGGCGTAGAAGCCGAACCACTCTTCCACGGTCAGCTCGGGGAAGCCCTGCTCGGCGAAGGTGGGCACCTCGGGCAGGAAGGGCGAGCGGGACTTGCCCGAAGTGGCCAGCACGCGGATCTTGCCGGCCTTGTGGTTGGCCAGGAAGTCGCCGTGCGGCGTGACCATGGAGGCCAGCTGGCCGCCGATCATGTCGGCCACCCCTGGCACCGAGCCGCGGTAGGGCACATGCTTGAGGTCCACGCCGGCGTTGATGCCCATCAGCGCGCCCAGGAAATGCGGCGTCGAGCCGGCGGCGGGCGAGCTGTAGCTCGCGTCCTTGGGGTTGGCCTTGGCCCAGGCCAGGTAGTCCTTCACGGTCTTGACCGAGGCCGGCACCAGCGGGCCCACGGCCAGGCCGTGCGTGAGCATGGAGGCCATGCCCACCGGCACGAAGTCCTTGAACGGGTCGTAGCTGAGCTTGGCGTAGATGTGCGGGTAGACCGACATCATCGAGTAGGGGGTCAGCAGCAGGGTGGCGCCGTCGGGTTGGGCGTTCTTCACCGTCTCGCAGGCGATGCGGCCGGCGGCGCCGGTCTTGTTCTCGACCACGGCCGGGTTCCTGGCGTAGGCGCCGCCGCCCAGCTTGTCGCCGACGCGGCGGCTGGTCACGTCGGCGGTGCCGCCGGCAGGAAAGCCATTGACGATCTTGACCAACTCCAGCGCCTGGGCGAAGGCCTGGTGCGGGGCCAGTGCGGCCAGGGTGCCGGCGGCGCCCAGGGCCTGCACGAAGTTGCGGCGGTTCATCATGGTTTGTCTCCGTTGTGGTTGAAAGAAGCGATCGGGTCGGGCGATCAGGACTCGGCCGTGAAGCCTATGGTCTTGATCACGCGGCGCCATTCCTCGGCGTCGGCCTTCAGCCAGTCGGCCAACTGCTCGGGGGTCGAGGACTGCACCTCCATGCCGACCTGGGCCATGCTGGCGACCACGTCGGGCTGGGCCAGGGCCGGCTGCAGGTAGGCCGCGGCGCGGCGCAGGGTCTGGGGCGAGGCCTTGCCGGGCAGGAAGAAGCCGTACCACTCGCGCATGGTCAGCGGGAACCCTTGCTCGCGGTAGGTCGGCACCTCGGGCGCGAAGGGATTGCGCTGGGTGCCCGAGACGGCCAGCAGGCGCAGCTTGCCGGTCTTGAGGTAGGGCAGGTAGTCGCCCACCGGCGACGACATGGCCGAGATCTGGCCGCCCAGCAGGTCCTGGATGCCGGGGGCCGAGCCGCGGTAGGGGATGTGCTTGAGGTCCGCGCCCGTGACCTTGGCCAGCAGCGCTGCCAGCAGGTGGGGCATGGAGCCCGCGGCCGGCGAGCCGTAGTTGGCCTTGTCCGGATTGGCCTTGGCCCAGGCCAGGAAGTCCTTGATGTTCTTCACGCTGGCCGGCACGGCCGGGCCTACGCCGAAGCCGTGGCTGAAGAAGCAGGCCACCGAGACCGGCGCCACGTCGTCCAGCTTGTAGGGCAGGCGCGGGTAGGTGAAGGGGTAGATGCTCAGCATCGAGGCCGGCGTGAGCAGCATCACGCTGCCGTCGGCGGGGCTGTCCTTGAGCGTGGTCACGGCGATCTGGCCGCCCGCGCCGGGCTTGTTCTCGACCACCACGTTGCCCGCGTATTGCCCTCGCAGCTTGTCGGCGACGCGGCGCGACAAGGCGTCGGTGGTGCCGCCGGCCGGGAAGCCGACCAGGATCTTGGCCAGTTCCAGCGAGCCCTGGGCACGTGCGGCCAGGGGCAGGCCGAGCGCGGCGAGTGCGGCGGTGCCGCAGAGGCTGCGAGTGAAGTCGCGTCGGGTCGTCATGTGCTTGTCTCCGTGCGCCGGTCAAAACCGGCAAAGTGTTGTGAATGAAAGAGTCATACGTTGAAGGCTTAGCCAGCTACGGCGGCCCCGAGTCATGCGTGCACATTCGTGAGGGTGT
>NZ_SCMM01000023.1:0-70629 GCF_005503345.1 Ramlibacter sp. 2FC | reverse complement strand
GTTCACCAACGCCGTGGCCCGCCCCGCCACCGCCACCGGCCCCAAGTACCCCGAGGTCAGCCAGGCCTTCTGGGACGCCACGCACGAGGTGCTGTCCAAGAAGACCAGCGGCGCGGAGAGCGTGAAGAAGCTCGAGGGCCGGCTCAAGCAGATCAAGCGCAAGAGCTGGTGATCGGCGCGCCATTTCTCCAAGCTTCGCTGTCCTAGTACTCGCGGCGATTGGCCGGTGGAATGACCCCCGCTCTTCCACCGGCCCTTTTTTGACCCCATAGCCCGGAGCCCTCATGCTTGAACGGACCCGCAACGCTTGGCCCTCACCCGCCTCCCCGACCGGCAGCATGCGCCGGACGGCGGCGCGACAGGCCACCCAACCTGGAAACGCCATGCACACAAGGACGCGCACCGCCTGGATCTTCCTGATGCCCATGCTGATCGGCATGGCCCTGGTGGCCGCCTGGCCGCTGGGCCGCTCGATCTGGTTCAGCTTCACCGACGCCAACCTCAACGACATGGGCGCCGCCCAGTTCATCGGGCTGGAAAACTACTTCGGCGAGTTCGGCCTGTTTGCCAACCCCAACCACACCGAGGGCTTCTGGAAGAGCGACTGGGGCATCTCCATCCTCAACACCTTCAAGTTCTCCCTCGTCTCGGTGCTGCTGGAAACCTTGTTCGGCCTGGGCGTGGCCCTGCTGCTGAACCAGGAGTTCAAGGGCCGCAACTGGGTGCGCACCGCGGTGCTGGTGCCCTGGGCCATTCCCACCATCGTCTCGGCCAAGATGTGGGGCTGGATGCTGCACGACCAGTTCGGCATCATCAACGAGATGCTGCTGTCGGCCGGCCTGATCGCCAACAAGCTGGCCTGGACCGCCGACCCGGCCTACGCCATGTGGACCGTGGTGGGGGTGGACGTGTGGAAGACCACGCCCTTCATGGCCCTCTTGATCCTGGCCGCGCTGCAGACCCTGCCCAAGGACTGCTACGAGGCCGCGCGCGTGGACGGCGTGCACCCGCTGCGCGTGTTCTGGCGCATCACCCTGCCGCTGATCCGTCCCGCGCTGATCGTCGCCGTGGTGTTCCGCCTGCTCGACGCGCTGCGCATCTTCGACCTGATCTACGTGCTGACCTCGAGCAGCAGCTCCACCATCAGCATGTCGGGCTTCGTGCGCCGCGAAATGATAGACAACGGCAACATCGGTTTCGGTTCCGCCGCCTCCACCGCCCTGTTCCTCATCATCGGCCTGTCCGCCGTGCTCTTCATGCGGCTGAGCCGCGTGCGCCTCTCGGAGGAGTCCTCGTCATGAACCGCCGCTCGCCCCTCGCCTCCGCGATCCTCTACGGGCTGGCCGCCCTGGTGGTCGTGCTCTCGGTCTACCCCTTCCTCTACGCCCTGTCGACCTCGTTCAAGAGCGGCAGCGCGCTGTTCGACACCCAGCTGTGGCCGCAGGACGGCAGCATCCGCAACTACATCGCGCTGTTCCAGGGCAACCAGCCCTTCGGCCGCCACATCCTGAACTCGGTGCTGGTCTCCACGCTGGTGGTCGTGCTCTCGCTGGCCTTCGGCGTCACCGCCGCCTACGCGCTGGGCCGCATCCCGTTCAAGGGCAAGGGCCTGATCCTGATGACCATCCTGGCGGTCTCGATGTTTCCCCAGGTCGCCATCCTGTCCGGCATGTTCGAGCTGATGCGCGCCCTGGGCCTGTACAACCGCGCCCTGGGCCTGCTGCTGCCCTACACCGTGTTCACCCTGCCCTTCACCGTCTGGGTGCTGACCACCTTCATGCGCCAGCTGCCCAAGGAGCTCGAGGAGGCCGCCATCATGGACGGCTGCAGCCCGCTGCGCATCATCACCTCGGTGTTCCTGCCGCTGCTGTGGCCGGCCCTGGTCTCGACCGGCCTGCTGGCCTTCATCGGCGCCTGGAACGAGTTCCTGTTCGCGCTGACCTTCGTCGCCGAGGACACCGAGCGCACCGTGCCCGTGGGCATCTCGCTGATCTCGGGCGCCACCGCCTACGAAATCCCCTGGGGCAGCATCATGGCCGCCTCCGTGATCGTCACGGTGCCGCTGCTGCTGCTGGTCCTCGTATTCCAGAAAAAGATCGTCTCCGGCCTCACGGCAGGTGCGGTCAAAGGCTGAACCTTTACTCCCTCCACACCATGAGCAACAAAGCACCCAACAACGAGTGGTGGCGCGGCGGCGTCATCTACCAGATCTACCCGCGCAGCTACCAGGACAGCAACGGCGACGGCATAGGCGACCTGCCCGGCATCACGGCCCGGCTAGAGCACATCGCGCGCCTGGGCGCCGACGGCATCTGGCTCTCGCCCTTCTTCAAGAGCCCGATGAAGGACTTCGGCTACGACGTCAGCGACTACCGCGACGTGGACCCGATGTTCGGCACGCTGGACGACTTCCGCACCCTGGTGGCGCGCGCGCACGCGCTGGGCCTCAAGGTCATGATCGACCAGGTGCTGTCGCACACCTCGGACCAGCACCCCTGGTTCGTCGAGAGCCGCAGCAGCCGCGACAACGCCCGGGCCGACTGGTACATCTGGGCCGACGCGCGCGAGGACGGCACGCCGCCCAACAACTGGCTCAGCATCTTCGGCGGCAGCGCCTGGCAATGGGACACGGGACGCCTGCAGTACTACATGCACAACTTCCTGACCAGCCAGCCCGACCTCAACTTCCACAACCCGGCGGTGCAGCAGGCGGTGCTCGACGACGTGCGCTTCTGGCTTGAGCTCGGCGTGGACGGCTATCGCCTGGACACGGCCAACTTCTACTTCCACGACCGCGAGCTGCGCAGCAACCCCGGGCGCGGCATGCCGCAGGGCGAGGACCCGGCCGTGGACAAGGTCAACCCCTACGGCTGGCAGCGCCACCTGCACGACAAGAGCCAGCCCGAGAACCTGGACTTCCTGCGCCGCCTGCGCGCCCTGCTCGACGAATACCCGGACACCACCATGGTCGGCGAGATCGGCGACGACGACGGCCTGGCCCGCATGGCCGAGTACACCAGCGGCGGCGACAAGCTGCACATGGCCTACTGCTTCGATCTGCTCGGCACGCAAAACAGCGCCAGCTACCTGCACGCGCTGTTCTCGCGCTTCATCACCATCGTCGGCGACGGCTGGCCCTGCTGGGCCCTGTCCAACCACGACTGCATGCGCCTGGCCACGCGCTGGGGCGGCGAGCAGCCCGATCCCCGCCTGCTGCGCCTGGCCGCCGCCATGCAGCTGAGCCTGCGCGGCTCGCCCTGCATCTACCAGGGCGACGAGCTGGGCCTGCCCGAGGCCCAGATCGCCTACGAGCAGCTGCAGGACCCGTTCGGCATCACCATGTGGCCCAAGTTCAAGGGCCGCGACGGCTGCCGCACGCCCATGCCCTGGCGCGCCGAGGCCGAACAGGCCGGCTTCGGCCCGGCCCAGCCCTGGCTGCCGGTCTCGCCGGCCCACCTGCCGCTGGCCGTGGACCGCCAGGAGGCGGACGCCGGCTCGCTGCTGCAGTTCTACCGCCACCTGCTGCACTGGCGGCGCGAGCAGCCGGCCCTGGTCAAGGGCCAGCAGCAGATGCTGCCCGCGCACGAGCAGGTGCTGGCCTATCTGCGCGAGCACGAAGGCCAGCGCCTGCTGTGCGCGTTCAACTTCAGCGACCGGCCGGCCCAATGGGCCCTGCCTGCCGGCCTCGAGTCCGCGCGTATCGAGGCCGGCAGCGGCCTGGGCGGCGCGCGCATCGAGGGCACGAACGTGCATCTCGAGCCCTGGAGCGGCCTGTTCGCGGCCGTCTAAGCCTTTTCCGACCCGCCTCCGAGGAGACAGCACCATGTCCAAGATCGAATTCCGCAACGTCTGCAAGCGCTACACGCCCCAGACCCTGACCATCAACGACGCCAACCTGACCATAGAGAACGGCGAGTTCTGCGTCTTCGTCGGGCCCTCGGGCTGCGGCAAGTCCACGCTGCTGCGCATGGTGGCGGGCCTGGAGGACATCACCTCGGGCGAGCTGCTGATCGGCGGCGAGCGCGTCAACGACCTGCCGCCCGCGCGGCGCGGCGTGGCCATGGTGTTCCAGAGCTACGCCCTGTACCCGCACATGACGGTGCGCGAGAACATGGCCTTCGGCCTCAAGGTGCTCGGCGCCAACGCCGCCGAGATCGACACCAAGGTGCGCCAGGCGGCCGAGGTGCTGCAGCTGACCCACCTGCTGGACCGCCTGCCCAAGGCCCTGTCGGGCGGGCAGCGCCAGCGCGTGGCGATCGGCCGCGCCATCGTCAAGGAGCCGCGCGTGTTCCTGTTCGACGAGCCGCTGTCCAACCTGGACGCCGCGCTGCGCGTGCAGACCCGGCTCGAGATCGCCAAGCTGCACCAGCGCATAGGCACGGCCAGCATGATCTACGTGACGCACGACCAGGTCGAGGCCATGACCCTGGCCGACAAGATCGTGCTGCTCAATACCGGCGAGCGCATCGCCAGCCACGGCAGCGTGGCCCAGATCGGCTCGCCGCTGGCGCTCTACCACCAGCCCAACAGCCTGTTCGTGGCCGAGTTCCTGGGCTCGCCCAAGATGAACGTGCTGCCCGCGCAGCTGATGGCGGGCCACGCCGACCGCGCCGAGCTGCGCCTGGCCGACAGCCTGTTCCACGCCGCGGTCGACGCCCGCAGCGCATCGGCCGGCGCCGCCATGCAGCTGGGCATGCGGCCCGAGGACATGCGCCTGGTCGCCGACGCCGGCGCGCCCAATACCTTCTCGGGCCAGGTGGCCCACATAGAGAAGCTCGGCGAGGCCTCGCTGCTCTACGTCGAGCCCGGCCGCGGCCTGCCCCTGGTGACCGTCAAGGTCGAGGGCACGACCGGCGTGGCCACCGGCGCCAAGGTGCATGTGCAAGCCCCGCCCGAGCACCTGCACCTGTTCAACGCGGCGGGCGAGGCCTGCGCGCGCACCGTCGAGCTGCCGGTCTGACCCCGGCCAAGCAAAGGCGCACGGCATGCCGACACCGCAAGACATCGCCCTGCTGCAGCAGGGCCGGCACCCGGACCCGTTCGCCGTGCTGGGCATGCACCAGACCCCCAGCGGGCTGTGGGTGCATGCCTTCTTCCCCGGCGTGCTGGCCGTAGACCTGCTGCACGCGCAGGCGCCGCACGGGAGCGAAGCGGTGGGCAGCCTGCAGCGCCAGGGCGCCAGCGACGTCTTTGCGCTGTGCTGCGGCGCACGCGACCGCTTCGACTACCGCCTGCGGGTGCGCTGGGCCGGCCCCGACGGCCAGGCCGCGCAGGAGGCCGTGCTCGACGACCCTTACCGTTTCCCACCCCTGCTGGGCGATACCGACGCCTGGCTGCTGGCCGAGGGCAAGCACCGGCGGCCCTTCGAATGCCTGGGCGCCCACCCGCGCAGCCTGCTGGGCGTGCCGGGCGTGGCTTTTGCCGTGTGGGCGCCGAATGCCCAGCGGGTCTCGGTGGTGGGCGACTTCAACCAGTGGGACGGCCGCCGCCACCCCATGCGCCTGCGGCGCGAATGCGGCATCTGGGAGCTGTTCCTGCCCGGGCTGGCCGAAGGCGCCTTGTACAAGTTCGAAATTCTCACGCCGCAGGGCGAGTTGCTGCTCAAGGCCGACCCCTACGGCTTGCGCGCCGAGCTGCGCCCGCGCACCGCCAGCGTGGTGCAGGCCCTGCCTGCGGCCCGCCCCCTGGCGCCCGAGCGGGCGCGGGCCAACGGCTTCGACCAGCCGATCAGCGTCTACGAAGTGCACCTGGGCTCCTGGCGCCAGCAGGACGGCTGGCGCTGGCTCAGCTACCGCGAGCTGGCCGACACCCTGGTGCCCTACGCCCGGGACATGGGCTTCACCCACCTGGAGCTGTTGCCGATCTCGGAGCACCCCTTCGACGGCTCCTGGGGCTACCAGCCGGTGGGCCTGTTCGCGCCCACCGCGCGCCATGGCTCGCCCGAGGACTTCCTTCATTTCGTCGACGCCGCGCACGCCGCCGGCCTCGGCGTGATCCTGGACTGGGTGCCGGCGCATTTTCCCAGCGACAGCCACGGCCTGGCGCGCTTCGACGGCAGCCACCTGTACGAGCACGCCGACCCGCGCGAAGGTTTCCACCAGGACTGGAACACCCTGATCTACAACTTCGGCCGCAACGAGGTCTGCAACTACCTGGTCGGCAACGCCTTGTACTGGCTGGAGCGCTTCGGCGTGGACGGCCTGCGCGTGGATGCCGTGGCCTCCATGCTGTACCGCGACTACAGCCGCGCCGAGGGGCAGTGGCTGCCCAACCGCCACGGCGGGCGCGAGAACCTGGAGGCCATGGCCTTCCTGCGCCGGCTCAACCACACCGTGGGCACCGAGCGCCCGGGGGCCTTGATGGTGGCCGAGGAGTCGACCGCCTTCCCCGGCGTCAGCCGCCCGCCCAGCGACGACCTGCAGGGCGGCGGCCTGGGCTTCCACGAGAAGTGGAACATGGGCTGGATGAACGACAGCCTGCGCTACTTCTCGCGCGACCCGGTGCACCGCAGCCACCACCACCACGAGCTGAGCTTCGGCCTGGTCTATGCGTTCAGCGAGAACTTCGTGCTGCCGCTCTCGCACGACGAGGTGGTGCACGGCAAGGGCTCGCTGCTGGCACGCATGCCGGGTGACGACTGGCAACGCTTCGCCGGCCTGCGCAGCCTGTACGGCTACATGTGGGGCTTCCCGGGCAAGAAGCTGCTGTTCATGGGCGGCGAACTGGCCCAGCCCGGCGAATGGCAGGCCCAGGGCAGCCTGCCCTGGCACCTGCTGGACGACGCCCGGCACGCCGGCGTGCAGCGCCTGGTGCGCGACCTCAACCGGGTCTACCGTGGACACCCGGCCCTGCACGCCTGGGACCATGACGCGCGCGGCTTCGAATGGATCGCCCATGACGACGCGGGCCAGTCCGTGCTGTCCTGGCTGCGGCGCGACGAGCAGGGCCACTGGGTGGCCGTGGTCTGCAACCTGACGCCGGTGCCCCGGCCGGCCTACCGCATCGGCGTGCCGCTGGCCGGGACCTGGCGGGAAATCATCAACACCGACGCCGGCGTCTACGGCGGCAGTGGCGTGCACACGGGCGTGGGGGCCGCCGAGGCCATCCCGGCCCATGGGCAGGCCCAATCGCTGCAGCTGCACCTGCCGCCCTTGGCCTGCGTGATGCTGGCGCCCGCTGCCGAGGACTGAAACGGGGGCGCACCATGCTGCCGCACAAGCCCGCACCGGCCCGACTGGGCGCCACGCCGCTGGACGGCGGGGTGGCGTTCGCGCTGGCCGCGCCGCACGCCAGCGCGGTGGAGCTGTGCCTGTTCGACGAGGCCGGCCAGTCGCCCCGCGGCCGCCACGCCATGCAGCGCGACCCCGGCGGCATCTGGCACGGCCAACTGCCCGGCGTGCCCCTGGGCAGCTGCTACGGCTGGCGCGTGCACGGCCCCTGGGCACCGGCCCAGGGCCTGCGCTTCAATCCGCACAAGCTGCTGCTGGACCCCTGTGCGCGCGAGGTGGCGGGCCGCTACGACGGCAGCGATCTGCACCTGGGCCATGTGCCCGGCGAGCCGCAGCTGCAGGACAGCCGCGACAACGCGGCCAGCGCGCTCAAGGCCAGGGTGGTGGCGGACCTGCCCCCGCTGCGCCAGCCGCGCCCGCAGGTCGATCCCGCGCGCCGGGTGCTGTACGAGCTGCACCTGAAGTCCTACACCATGCGCCACCCGGGCGTGCCCGAGGCCCTGCGCGGCCGCTACGAAGGCCTGGCCCAGCCGGCGGTGCTGGAGCACCTGCGCGCGCTGGGGATCACCACCGTCAGCCTGATGCCGTTGGCGCACCGCGCCGACGAGGCCCGCCTGCTGGCCATGGGCCTGAGCAACCACTGGGGCTACAACCCCATCGCCTGGGCCGCGCCCGACACCCGCTACGCGCGCGACCCGCGCCAGGTGCGCGAGGAATGCCGCGCCATGGTGGAGGCCCTGCACGAGGCCGGGCTGGAGGTGGTGCTGGACGTGGTGTTCAACCACTCCGCCGAGTCCGATGCCGGCGGGCCCACACTGTCGCTGCGCGGCATCGACAACCGGCTCTACTACGCCTGCCTCAGGCGCGACCCGAGCCGCTACCACGACT
The DNA here is from genome assembly GCF_005503345.1 of Ramlibacter sp. 2FC. Classification (NCBI taxonomy): domain Bacteria; kingdom Pseudomonadati; phylum Pseudomonadota; class Betaproteobacteria; order Burkholderiales; family Comamonadaceae; genus Ramlibacter; species Ramlibacter sp. 2FC. The sequence goes on along the minus strand of NZ_SCMM01000023.1, from coordinate 62,512 downwards.
GGGCCGGCTGCGGCAATGCGCTGGACCTGAACCAGCCCCTCGCGCTGCGCCTGGTGATGGACAGCCTGCGCCGCTGGGTGGAAGACTTCGGCATCGACGGCTTCCGCTTCGACCTGGCGCCGGCGCTGGGCCGCGATGCCACGCCGGAACACCGCTTCCAGGCCCGGGCGCCGCTGTTCATGGCGCTGGCGCAAGACCCGGTGCTGCGTGACCGGCTGCTGATCGCCGAACCCTGGGACGTGGGCCCCGGCGGCTACCAGCTCGGGCATTTCCCGGCCGGCTGGCTGGAGTGGAACGACCTGTTCCGCGACACCCAGCGCGCCGTCTGGCTGCACGGCCACGGCACGCCCGGCCGCTGGGCGCAGGCCCTGGCCGGATCCAGTGCCGTGTTCGGCGGCCGGCCCGCGCACAGCAGCGTCAACTTCGTGGCCGCGCACGACGGTTTCTGCCTGCAGGACCTGGTGAGCTACCAGCACAAGCACAACCAGGCCAATGGCGAGGACAACCGCGACGGCCATGCGCACAACCTGAGCCACAACCATGGCGTGGAAGGACCGAGCAAGGACCCGGCGGTGCATGCGAGGCGGCGCGCGAGCCAGCGTGCGCTGCTGGCCAGCACCCTGCTGGCGCTGGGCACGCCCATGCTGCTGGCGGGCGACGAGCTCGGTCACAGCCAGGGCGGCAACAACAACGCCTATTGCCAGGACAACGAGCTGAGCTGGCTGGACTGGGAGGGCGCCGACCTGGCGCTGGCGCGTTTCGTCGCCGAGCTGCTGGCGCTGCGCCGCGAGCTGCCGCTGCTGCAGGCCAGCGGCTGGTGGCGCGCACCGGACGAAGAAGCGCCGCCCGGCGCCGCGCTGGCCCATTGGCTCAGCCCCGACGGCCAGCCCTTGAACGCCCGCGACTGGCAGCGCGAGCACCCGCTGCCCATCGCCGTCTGGCTGGTGCCGGCGCGCCGCGGCGAGGCCGCCTGCCTCTGGCTGCTCAACCCGGGCAGCGAAGCCGTGAGCTTCAGCCTGCCGCCCGGCCGCTGGACCCTGCGCCTGGACAGCCACGCCGGTTCGCTGGCGCCCCGGCCGCTGGGCTCCGGCCTGCGCGTGCCCGCGCGCGCGGTGTGCCTGGCCACCTCGCGTTCCCCTTCCACCGACTGAGACAGCCGCGCGTGAACATCCAGACCTTGCCCACCCGACCCTTCGAGGGACAGCAGCCCGGCACCTCCGGCCTGCGCAAGAAGGTGACCGTGTTCCAGCAGCCGGCCTACCTCGAGAACTTCGTGCAGGCCCTGTTCGACGAGCTGCACGGCCCCGGCCAGCAAGCCCGCGGCCAGGCCCTGGTGCTGGGTGGCGACGGGCGCTTTCACAACCGCGTGGCGATCCAGGCCATCCTGCGCATGGCAGCGGCGCGCGGCTACGCGCGCGTGCTGGTCGGGCAGGGCGGCATCCTCTCCACCCCCGCGGCCAGCGCGGTGATCCGGCGCCACCGGGCCAGCGGCGGCATCATCCTGTCGGCCAGTCACAACCCGGGGGGGCCCGAGGGCGACTTCGGCATCAAGTACAACACCGCCAACGGGGGGCCGGCCCCGGAAAGGCTGACTGGCGCGGTCTACCGGCGCACGCTGTCGCTGAGCCACTACCAGACCTGCGACGCCCCCGACATGGCCCTCGACGCGCTGGGCAGCCAAGCCCTGGGCGAGACACTGGTGGAGGTGATCGACCCGGTGGCCGACCACGCCGCCGTGATGCGCGGCCTGTTCGACTTCGACGCCATACGCGGCCTGTTCGCGCGCGGCTTCCGGCTGCATTACGACGCCATGTGGGCCGTGGGCGGCCCCTACGCCCGGGCGGTGCTCGAAGGCGAGCTGGGCGCCCCCGCGGGCACAGTGGCCCACGCCATGCCGCTGGAGGATTTCGGCGGCCTGCACCCCGACCCCAACCCGGCCAATGCGCCCGAGCTGGTCGAGCGCATGTTCGCGGCCGACGCCCCCGACATGGGCGCCGCCTCGGATGGCGACGCCGACCGCAACATGGTGCTGGGCCGGGGCTTCGTGGTCTCGCCGTCCGACAGCCTGGCGGTGTTGGCCGCGCACGCCCACCGCGTGCCGGGCTACCGGCAGGGCCTGGCCGGGGTGGCCCGCTCCATGCCCACCTCCACCGCCGCGGACCGCGTGGCGCGCGCCCTGGGCGTGCCTTGCCACGAAACGCCCACGGGCTGGAAGTTCTTCGGCAACCTGCTCGACGCCGGCCAGGTGACGCTGTGCGGAGAGGAAAGCTACGGCACCGGCTCCAACCACGTGCGCGAGAAGGACGGCCTGTGGGCCGTGCTGTTCTGGCTCAACCTGGTGGCCGTGACCGGACAGTCGGTCGAGCAGCTGGTGCGCGGTCTCTGGCGCGAGCACGGCCGCTGCGTGTATTCGCGCCACGATTACGAGGCCATTCCCACCGAGCGGGCCGAGCGGCTCATGGCGCAGCTGCGCGAGCGCCTGCCCACCCTGGCCGGGCAGACGATCGCGGGGCAGGCCATCGCCTGGGCCGACGACTTTGCCTACACCGATCCGGTCGACGGCTCGCGCAGCGAGCACCAGGGCGTGCGCGTGGTGCTGGCCGACTCGTCGCGCGTGGTGCTGCGCCTGTCGGGCACCGGCACCGAAGGGGCCACCCTGCGCGTCTACCTGGAGCGCCACGAGCCCGATCCGGCCCGCCATGACCTGCCGGTGCAGCAGGCGCTGGCGCCGCTGGTGGCGCTGGCCGAGGCCGTGGCCCGGATCCGCCCCCACACCGGCATGGAACGGCCCAGCGTGACGAGCTGAGACCTCGCGAACGCCCACCCCTTTCACACGGCAAACAACACACCAGGAAGACCACCATGGAGACATCGGACCACACCCCACCGCCGCTCACCGAGCGGCAGATGCAGCCCCACATGCTGGTGCGCCGCAGCATCGCCCTCGTGCTGGCGGGCGGGCGCGGTTCGCGCCTGAAGCAGCTCACCGACCGCCGCGCCAAGCCCGCGGTGTATTTCGGCGGCAAGTTCCGCATCATCGACTTCGCGCTGTCCAACTGCGTCAACTCCGGCATCCGGCGCATCGGCGTCATCACGCAGTACAAGTCGCATTCGCTGCTGCGCCATTTGCAGCGCGGCTGGAGCTTCCTGCGCGCCGAGCTCAACGAGATGGTCGACCTGATGCCCGCCCAGCAGCGCGTCGACGAGGAGCACTGGTACCGCGGCACCGCCGACGCCATCTACCAGAACCTCGACATCATCCAGTCCAGCCGGCCGGATTACGTGGTGGTGCTGGCCGGCGACCACATCTACAAGATGGACTACTCGCTGATGCTGCAGGACCATGTGACCAGCGGTGCCGGCTGCACGGTCGGCTGCATAGCGGTGCCGCGCGCGCAGGCCAGCGCCTTCGGCGTGATGGCCGTGGACGCCCAGCGCCGCATCACCGACTTCATGGAGAAGCCGGACCAGCCGCCGGCCATGCCGGGCAACGACGCGGTGTCGCTGGCCAGCATGGGCATCTACGTGTTCAACGCCCAGTACCTGTACCAGCTGCTCGAGGAGGACCTGAAAGACCCCGGCTCCAGCCGCGATTTCGGCAAGGACATCATCCCCCGCGTGGTGCGCGAGGGCCGGGCGCTGGCGCACCCGTTCTCGATGTCCTGCGTGTCCAGCCATGCCGCCGCCGAGCCTTACTGGCGCGACGTGGGGACCATAGACGCCTTCTGGGAGGCCAACCTGGACCTGGCCTCGGTCACCCCCGAGCTCGACATCTACGACACGCAATGGCCGATCTGGACCAGCCAGCGCCAGCTGCCCTCGGCCAAGTTCGTGCAGGACGCCGACGGCCGCTCCGGCGTGACCATCAACACCATGGTCTCGGGCGGCTGCATCGTCTCGGGCTCCACCGTCAGCAACTCGGTGCTGTTCTCCAGCGTGCGGGTGCATTCCTTCTGCGTCATCGACCAGGCGGTGCTGCTGCCCGAGGTCACCGTCGGGCGCCATTGCCGGCTCAGCCGGGTGGTGATAGACCGCGGCTGCGAGCTGCCCGACGGCCTGGTGATAGGCGAGAACGCCGAGCTCGATGCCCAGCGCTTCGAGCGCACGCCGGACGGCGTGGTGCTGGTCACCCGCCCCATGCTCGACCGCCTGCCGCATTGAACCGGGGAGCCGCGCCCATGTCCACCATGCAGATTCTCCAGGTCAGCGCCGAGTATTTCCCCCTGCTCAAGACCGGCGGTCTGGCGGACGTGACCGGTGCCCTGCCGCGGGCCCTGCGGCCCCTGGGCTGCGAGCTGCGGACCCTGCTGCCGGGATTCGCCGAGGTCCTGCGCGGCCTGCACGAGCCGGTCGAGGTCGGCAGCTGCCTGACCCCCTGGGGCCAGGCGGTGCGCGTGCTGCGCGGCGAATTGCGCGACTCGGGCAGCGCGGACGACACCCAAGGCCCGGTGGCCTATGTGGCGGACTCGGCCGCGCTCTACCTGCGTCCGGGCGGGCCTTACGAGACCCCCGACAAGCGCCCCCACCCCGACAACCACCGCCGCTTTGCGGCCCTGGCCTGGGTGGCCGCGCGCCTGGCCCGCGGCCTGGACCCGAGCTGGCGGCCCGAGCTGGTGCACGGGCACGACTGGCATGCCGGTCTGGTGCCCGCCTGCCTGGCGGCCAGCGGCGACCGGCATGTGCCCAGCCTGTTCACCATCCACAACCTGGCCTACCAGGGGCTGTTCCCGCGCAGCGACTACCAGGGCCTGGGCCTGCCGGCCGACTGGTTCCAGATCGAGGGGCTGGAGTTCCACGGCCAGCTGTCCTTCATGAAGGCCGGCCTCCACTATGCCGACCGCATCAGCACCGTCAGCCCCGGCTACGCGCGCGAGATCCAGACGCCCGAGTTCGGCTGCGGCCTCGACGGCCTGCTGCGTCACCGCAGCGCCGTGCTGAGCGGCATCCTCAACGGCATCGACGACCGGGTCTGGGACCCGCGCCGGGACGCGCAGCTCCAGGCCCGCTACGACGCCGACAGCCTGGACCGCCGGGCCCTCAACAAGGCCGCCCTGCAGGCCGAGCTGGGCCTGGAGCCCAGGCCGGAGCTGCCGCTGTTCACCGTGGTCAGCCGCCTGACCGAGCAAAAAGGCCTGCCCCTGGTGCTGGACGGCACCGATGCCCTGGTGCAGCGGGGCGCTCAATTGCTGCTGCTGGGCAGCGGCGACAGCGCGCTCGAAGCCGCCTTCCAGGCCAAGGCCGGTCAGCACCCCGGCCGCGTGGCCGTGCGCCTGGGCTACGACGAGGCGCTGTCGCACCGCATCTTCGGCGGCGGCGACGTCGCGCTGGTGCCCTCGCGCTTCGAGCCCTGCGGCCTGACCCAGATGTACGGCCTGGCCTACGGCTGCGTGCCCCTGGTGCGCCGCGTGGGCGGGCTGGCCGACACCGTGACCGACGCCGACCTCGTCACCCTGGTCGACGGCAGCGCCACCGGCGTGGTGTTCGAGCGCATGGACAGCGCCGACTTCGGGCACGCGGTGCAGCGCATGCTGGCGCTCTACCGCCGACCGGCCGACTGGCGCCAGGTGCAGCAGGCCGGCATGCGCCAGCCCCTGCACTGGGGCGACGCGGCGGCCCGTTACCAGGCCCTGTACCGCAGCATGCTGCCCGGCCGCTGACCGCCTCCGGACATCGTTGCGCCTTCCTTCATACCGCCCGCTCCTGACCGGGCTCCCCACGAAGCGTTCATGAGCTCCTCCTCCGAATTCCACTACGACGCCCCCGCCAACGACGCGCAGGCCCTGCGCACCGCGATCGCCAACCGCCTGGTCTTCAGCGTGGGCAAGGACCCCTCGGCCGCCCGTCCCGAGGACTGGCTGCACGCGGCCGCCTACGCGGTGCGCGACCGCCTGGTCGAGCGCTGGATGCGCAGCACCCACGCGCAGTACGACCAGGACCTCAAGCGCGTGTACTACCTGTCGATGGAGTTCCTGATGGGGCGCGCCTTCGACAACGCCCTGCTGGCCCTGGGCCTGCGCGAGCCGCTGCGCCAGGCGCTGACCGAGCTGGGCGCCGACATGCAGGTGCTGGCGGCCCTGGAGCCGGACGCCGCGCTCGGCAACGGCGGCCTGGGCCGCCTGGCCGCCTGCTTCCTCGACTCCATGGCCACGCTGGGCATTGCCGGCTACGGCTACGGCATACGCTACGACTACGGCATGTTCCGCCAGACCATCGTGAACGGCCAGCAGGTCGAGGTGCCGGATGACTGGCTCACCCAAGGCAACCCCTGGGAGTTCCCGCGCCCCGAGGTCAGCTACCGCGTGCAGTTCGGCGGCCGCGTCACGGAACAGGACGGCCGCCGCGCCTGGGTCGACACGCAGGACGTGCGGGCCATGGCCTACGACACCATCGTGCCGGGCTACGGCACAGCCGCCACCAACACCCTGCGCCTGTGGTCCGCCAAGGCCACCGAGGAGATCGACCTCGGCGCCTTCAACCGCGGCAACTACTTCGCGGCGGTCGAGGGCAAGAACCACTCCGAGAACGTCTCGCGCGTGCTCTACCCCGACGACTCCACGCCGTCCGGCCGCGAGCTGCGCCTGCGCCAGGAGCATTTCTTCGTCAGCGCCAGCGTGCAGGACCTGCTGCGCCGCTACCTGGACGGCCATGCCGGCTTCGAGCGGCTGCCCGAGAAGGTCAGCATCCACCTGAACGACACCCACCCCGTGCTGGCCATTCCGGAACTGATGCGCCTGCTGCTCGACGAGCACGGCCTGGCCTGGGCCGACGCCTGGCGGCTGTGCCAGGGCGTGTTCTCCTACACCAACCACACCCTGATGCACGAGGCGCTGGAGACCTGGCCGCTGGAGATGCTGGGCCGCGTCCTGCCGCGCCACCTGCAGATCATCTTCGAGATCAACGGCCATTTCCTGCACCGGCTCACGCCCTCGCGCGGCCACGAGGTAGAGCTGATGCGCCGCGTCTCGCTGATCGACGAGAGCGGCGAGCGCCGCGTGCGCATGGCCTACCTGGCGGTGGTGGGCAGCCATTCCGTCAACGGCGTCTCGGCCCTGCACACCGAGCTGATGCAGCGCTCCATCTTCGCCGACTTCGCGGCCCTGTGGCCCGAGCGCTTCAACAACAAGACCAACGGCATCACGCCGCGGCGCTGGCTGGCGCAGGCCAACCCGGCACTGGCCAGCCTGCTCGACCAGCGCCTGGGCGCCGGCTGGCGGCGCGACCTGTCCCAGCTGCAGAGCCTCAAGCCGCTGGCCAAGGAGGCCGCGTTCCGCAAGGCCTTCGCCGCCGCCAAGCTGGCCAACAAGCGGCGCCTGGCGGACTGGCTGGCCAGCCACATGGGGCTGGCGGTGTCCACCGATGCGCTGTTCGACGTGCAGGTCAAGCGCATCCACGAGTACAAGCGCCAGCTGCTGAACCTGCTGCACGTGGTCCACCGCTACCTGCGCCTGCTCGACGAGCCGTCCGCCGTGGCCGTGCCGCGCGTGGTGCTGTTCGCGGGCAAGGCCGCGTCGGCCTACCACGCGGCCAAGCAGATCATCCGCCTGATCAACGACGTGGCCGCCACCGTCAACGCCGACCCGCGCGTGGGCGACCGGCTCAAGCTGGTGTTCGTGCCCAACTACAGCGTGAGCCTGGCCGAGATGATCATCCCGGCGGCCGACCTGTCGGAGCAGATCTCCACCGCCGGCACCGAAGCCTCGGGCACCGGCAACATGAAGTTCGCCCTCAACGGCGCCCTGACCATAGGCACGCTGGATGGCGCCAACGTGGAAATCCTGGAACAGGTGGGGGCCGACAACATCTTCATCTTCGGCCACACCACCCCCGAGGTGCAGGCCCTGCGCAGCGCCGGCTACCAGCCGCGCGAGTGGATGGCGCGCAGCCCCGGGCTGCGGCGCGTGCTCGAGGCCCTGCGCGACGGCCTGTTCAGCCCCGACGAGCCCAGCCGCTACCAGGGCCTCTACGACATGCTCGTGAACTGGGGCGACCACTACCTGCTGCTGGCCGATTACGAGCGCTACATCGCGGCGCAGGACGCCGTCGACCGCGCCTACCAGGACCAGGAGGCCTGGGTGCGCAAGGCCATCGCCAACGTGGCCGCCATGGGCCCGTTCTCGTCGGACCGCACCATCGCCGAGTACGCCCGCGACATCTGGCGCTGCGAGCCCCTGCGCCTGCCGTCCTGACACCCCCACCCATGGAAGAGACATAAGAGACATGCAAGCCCTGCTCAACACATTGACCGAGCGCCTGGCGGCCGCGCGGGCGCGCCAGGCCGCCTGGCCGCCCTTTGCACAGCGCCTGCAGGCGCACGGCCAGCGCCTGCTCGACGAACTGCACCACCTCTACGGCCAGCGCGAGGACTTCGCCGAGGTGGCCGAGCGGCTGCTGGCCGTGGCCTACGAGGGCTGGCGCGAGCGCTCGCCCGGCCTGCGCCAGCTCGACGCGCAGCGCGAGGCCACGCCCGACTGGTTCGCGTCCGAGCAGATGCTGGGCGCGGTCTGCTATGCCGACCTCTGGGCCGGCGGCTTCAAGGGCCTGCAGGCGCAGATCCCCTACTTCAAGGAGCTGGGCCTGAGCTACCTGCACCTGATGCCGCCCTACCTGTGCCCGCAGCCGCACAACGACGGCGGCTACGCCGTCAGCAGCTACCGCGACACGCAGCCGCAGCTGGGCAGCATGGCCGAGCTGCGCAGCCTGGCCACCCAGCTGCGCAAGGCCGGCATCTCGCTGGTGCTGGACTTCGTGTTCAACCACACCTCCGACGAGCACGCGTGGGCCCAGGCCGCGCGCGCGGGCGACCCCGCGTACAGCGGCTACTACTGGATGTTCCCGGACCGCGGCGAGCCCGACGCGTACGAGCAGACCGTGCGCGAGATCTTCCCCGACGAGCACCCCGGCGCCTTCAGCCAGCTGCCCGACGGCCGCTGGGTCTGGACCACCTTCCACAGCTACCAGTGGGACCTGAACTACAGCAACCCCGAGGTGTTCACCGCCATGGCGCGCGAGATGCTGTTCATCGCCAACCTGGGCGTGGACTTCCTGCGCATGGACGCCGTGGCCTTCGTCTGGAAGCGCAAGGGCACGCCATGCGAGAACCTGCCCGAGGCGCACCGCCTGCTGCGCGCCTACAACGCGCTGGCGCGCATCGCCGCGCCCTCGCTTATGTTCAAGAGCGAGGCCATCGTGCACCCCGACGACGTGGTCGGCTACATCTCGCCCGAGGAATGCCAGGTCTCCTACAACCCGCTGCAGATGGCGCTGCTGTGGAATTCGCTGGCCACCCGCGAGGTGAACCTGCTGCAGTACGCGCTGGAAAAGCGCCACGCCCTGCCCGCGCACACCGCCTGGGTCAACTACGTGCGCAGCCACGACGACATCGGCTGGACCTTTGCCGACGAGGACGCCGCCCTGTACGGCATCAAGGGCTTCGACCACCGGCAGTTCCTCAACAAGTTCTTCGTCAACCGCTTCGAGGACAGCTTCGCGCGCGGCGAACCCTTCCAGGACAACCCGGTCACGGGCGACTGCCGCATCAGCGGCACCGCGGCCTCGCTGTGCGGGCTGGCCCAGGGCGACGTGCACGGCGTGGCGCGCATGCTGCTGCTCTACGGCGTGGTGCTGTCCAGCGGCGGCATCCCGCTGCTCTACCTGGGCGACGAGGTCGGCACCCTCAACGACCACGGCTACGGCAAGGACGCGCACAAGGCCGCGGACAGCCGCTGGCTGCACCGTCCGCCGCGCGACGAGGCGCGCTACGCCCAGCGCCACGACCCGACCAGCCAGGCCGGCCAGCTGCACGCGGGCCTGCGCCAGCTGATCGCGCTGCGCCGCCACCTGCCCGCGCTCGCGGGCGGGTGCCTGCAGGCCTTCTGGACCCACAACCCGGCGGTGCTCGGCTACCAGCGCGGTCCGCTGGACGACGGCGTGCTGGTGCTCGGCAACTTCAGCGAGCACCCGCAGCGCGTGGCCGCGCCCGTGCTCTCGGCCCTGCCCGCGCGCGCGCTCGACCTGGTCAGCGGGCGCGGCCTCGCGCTCGACCAGGACCTCACGCTCCAACCCTACCAGCAGCTGTGGCTGCGCCTGGCGGCCTGAGCGCCACCGACTTCGAAAAGGACGTTTCCTCATGACAGCATCCGCACAGGCCCCCGCGCCGCGCCGCGACTGGCAGCGCTCGGTCGTCTACCAGATCTACCCGCGCAGCTTCTGCGACAGCAACGGCGACGGCATAGGCGATCTCAAGGGCATCACCAGCCGGCTCGACCACCTGCAGCAGCTCGGGGTGGACGTGGTCTGGCTCTCGCCGGTCTACTCCTCGCCCCAGGACGACAACGGCTACGACATCTCCGACTACCGGGCCATCGCCCCCGAGTTCGGCAGCATGGCCGACTTCGAGGAAATGCTCGCCGCCATGCACGCGCGCGGCATCCGCCTGATGATGGACCTGGTGGTCAACCACAGCTCGGACGAGCATGCCTGGTTCCAGGAGGCGCGCAAGAGCCGCGACAACCCCTGCCACGACTACTACATCTGGCGCGAGCCCGGGCCGGACGGCGCGCCGCCCAACAACTGGGAGGCGGCCTTCCAGGGCTCGGTCTGGGCCTGGAACGAGGCCACGGGCGAGTACTACCTGCACATGTTCAGCCCCAGGCAGCCGGACCTGAACTGGGAGAACCCCAGGGTCAGGCAGGAGGTCCACGCCCTGATGCGCTTCTGGCTCGACAAGGGCGTGGACGGCTTCCGCATGGACGTGATCAACATGATCTCCAAGCCCTGGCGGGCCGACAGCAGCCTGCCCGACGCGCCCGCGGTGCGCGAGGGCTTCCTGCAGCCCGGCTTCGCGCTGAGCTGCAACGGCCCGCGCCTGCTCGAGTTCCTGGCCGAGATGCGGCGCGAGGTGCTGGACCACTACGACACGATCACCGTCGGCGAGGCGCCCATGGCCACCACGCGCCAGGGCGTGCAGATCACCAACCCGCAGAGCGGCGCGCTCGACATGCTGTTCCAGTTCGAGCACATGGACCTCGACTCCCAGCCCGGCCACCCCGACGGCAAATGGGCGCTCAAGCCGCTGGACCTGCGCGAGTTCAAGGCCACGATGTCGCGCTGGCAGGACGCGCTGGCGGGCCAGGGCTGGAACAGCCTCTACCTCTCCAACCACGACCAGCCGCGCCCGGTCTCGCGCTTCGGCGACGACGGGGCTTACCGCGTCGCCTCGGCCAAGATGCTCGCCACCTGCCTGCATTTGCTGCAGGGCACGCCCTACGTCTACCAGGGCGAGGAGCTGGGCATGACCAACGTGCGCTTCGAATCGATCGACGACTACCGGGACATAGAGACGCTCAACCGCTACCGCGTCGCGGTGCACGAGCGCGGCCAGGACCCGGCCCAGGTCATGGCCGCGATCCACGCCAAGAGCCGCGACAACGCGCGCACGCCCATGCACTGGAGCGCCGGCCCCAACGCTGGCTTCACCGGCGGCCGGCCCTGGATCGCGCTGAACCCCAACTTCCACGAGCTCAATGCCGAGCAGGCCCTGGCCGACCCGGACTCGGTGTTCCATTACTACCGCCGCCTGATCGCGCTGCGCCACGCCCACCCGGTGATCGTGCACGGCCGCTACGACCTGCTGCTGCCCGGCCACACCGAGATCTACGCCTACACGCGCAGCCTGGCCCACGAGCACCTGCTGGTGGTCTGCAACTTCAGCGCCCAGACCCCGCGCTTCGCCCTGCCGCCCGAACTCCAGGCCTCCGAGCGCCGCCTGCTGATCGCCAACTACCCGGTCGACGCCGGCGAAGACCTGCGCTCGCTGAGCCTGCGTCCCTACGAGGCGCGCGCCTACCTGCTGAACTGACGACCATGAACCACTTTGTCCCGCCGGGCCAGCCCCGGCTGCTCGCCGACGTCGGCGGCACCAACGCGCGCTTCGCCTGGCAGGCCGGCCCGGGCGCGCCGATCGAACAGCAAATCACCCTGCCCTGCGCCGGCTACGCCACGCTCGAGGACGCGCTGCGCGACTACCTGGCGCGCTGCGAGCGGCCGCTGCCGCGCGAGGGCGCGATAGCCATCGCCAACCCGGTGGACGGCGACCGCGTACAGATGACCAACCACCACTGGTCGTTCTCGATTGCCGCGCTGCAGCGGGCCCTGGGCTTCGCGCGGCTCGAGGTGCTGAACGACTTCACGGCCCTGGCCCTGGCCCTGCCGGCGCTGCCGCCCCAGGCGCTGCGCCAGCTCGGCGGCGGTGCGGCCCGCGACCAGGCCGCGATCGCCCTGATCGGCCCCGGCACCGGCCTGGGCGTCTCGGGCCTGCTGCCCGACGGGGGCGGCGGCTGGGTGCCGCTGCGCGGCGAGGGCGGCCATGTGAGCCTGGCGCCGGACAACGCGCGCGAGCAGCAGGTGGTGGCGGCGCTGGCGCGGCGCCATGGCCACGCCTCGGCCGAGCGCGCGGTCAGCGGCCAGGGCCTGGTCGACATCCACCGCGCGCTCTGCGAGGCCGACGGCCTGGCGCCGCCCGAGGACTGGGGCGCGGCCGAGGTCAGCCAGGCCGCGCTGGCCGGCAGCGACGCGCGCTGCGTGGAGGCGCTCACGATGTTCTGCGCCTTGCTGGGCTCGGTGGCCGGCAACCTGGCGCTGACGCTCGGCGCCCAGGGCGGGGTCTACCTGGGCGGCGGCATCGTGCCGCGCCTGGGCCCCTGGTTCGATCGCTCGCCGTTCCGCGCACGCTTCGAGGCCAAGGGCCGCTTTCGCGCCTACCTGGCCGCGATCCCGGTGTTCGTGATCGAGGCGGCCCAGTCGCCGGCCCTGCTCGGCGCGGCGCGCGCGCTCGACGCCTAGGGTTTGAGCGAGCGCTGGCGCGCCGCCAGCGCCGCCCCCAGCCAGAGCGCGCCGGCCGAGAACACCAGGCCGCGCGCCAGCCCGCCCGGACCGTCGGCGATCCAGCCCACCACCGTGGGCCCGAGGATCTGGCCGGCCGCGAACACGATGGTGAAGGCGCTGATGCCGGCCGCCCATTGCGCGGGCGCCAGGTTGTGCCGCACCAGGGCCGTGGTCGACGCCACCACCGACAGGAACACGCCGCCGAACAGCAGGCCCGAGACCAGCACCAGCGGCCAGGCCGAACTCAGCGCCGGCAGCAGCGTGGCCACGCCCAGCAGGGCGTTCAGCAGGGCCAGGGCCTGGCCGCCGCGGCAGCGGTCCAGCAGGCCGGCCCACAGCCGCGCCGAACCCACCACGGCCAGCCCCAGCAGGGTATAGAACAGCGTGATGGCCGCCGGCGCCAGGCCCTGCTCGCGCAGCAGAGCGATCACGAAGGTCATGTAGCCGATGTAGCCCATGCCGAACAGCGTGTAGCTGGCCAGCGCGAAGCCCAGCGGACGCCAGTCCAGCCGCCCGTGGACCGGCTCGGCGGCGCCGGCGGCCGGCAGCACCGCCGTGAGCCGCTGCAGGCGCCGCACCGGCCCCCACAGCAGGGCCGTGGCCGCCAGGCAGGCCGCGGCCAGGACCCACCAGGCCCAGGTCCAGCCATGGGGCAGGGCCCGCGCGGCGGTCAGCGCCGCCGGCACGCCCAGGGCCGACAGCGCGATGCCCCAGCCCGTGCCGCCGTAGTACAGGCCCAGCAGCAGGCCCGCGCGGCCCGGTGCCAGCACGCCCAGGCGCGCCGCGAGCAGGCCGCCCGCGATGAAGATGAAGGCGCTGGCCACGCCGGCCAGCAGGCGCTGCAGCAGCAGCGGCGCGGCCGCGGTGAAGAAGCCGCTCAAGGCCATGAACAGGCTGGCCAGCAACGCCCCGCCGAGCAGCAGGCGCGCGGCGTCGAGGTGGCGCAGCAGGGCCGGCGTGGCCAGGGCCCCAAGCAGGTAGCCCAGGGCGTTGACCGTGTTCATGGCCCCGGCCAGGGTGTAGCTCCAGCCCAGGTCGGCCCGCATCGGCGGCAGCAGCAGGCCGTAGGCAAAGCGCGTGATGCCCAGCGACACCGCGGCGCCCAGAGAGAGCGCCAGCGCCAGCACGATCAGGGTGCGTGGCGAGGTGGCGGGGGCTGCGTGGGACATGGCTGCCCGCATTCTGCCCGCGCCGCTGGCGCCAAGCTGTCGGTCCCCTGTCACATGCGTGCGGCAAGGACAATGGAAAACCCTTAGATTTGGGTCTCCTGCATTTTTTCCCCAAGCACAAGCCACATGTCTTCCCTGTTCGATCCCGTCCAGGCCGGCCGCCTCGCGCTGGCCAACCGCATCGTCATGGCCCCGCTCACGCGCAACCGCGCGCCCGGCGCCATCCCCACGCCGCTGATGGCCACCTACTACGCCCAGCGCGCCAGCGCCGGCCTGATCGTGACCGAGGCCACGGCCATCAGCCACCAGGGCCAGGGCTACGCCGACGTGCCCGGGATCTGGAGCGAGGAGCAGGTGGCGGCCTGGAAGCCCGTGACCGAGGCGGTGCACGCGGCCGGCGGCAGGATCGTGGTGCAGCTCTGGCATGTGGGCCGGGTCTCGCACGTGGACCTGCAGCCGGGCGGCCAGGCACCGGTCGCGCCCTCGGCCATCACCGCGAAGACCAAGACCGTGCTGATCCGTGAGGGAGTACCCACTTTCGTCGAAACCTCAACGCCGAGGGCCCTCGACATCAGCGAACTGCCCGGCATCGTGGCCGACTACCGGCGCGCCGCGCGCAACGCCATCGCCGCCGGCTTCGACGGCGTCGAGATCCACGGCGCCAACGGCTACCTGCTCGACCAGTTCCTGCGCGCCGGCAGCAACCAGCGCAGCGACGCCTACGGCGGCCCCATCGCCCACCGTGCGCGCCTGCTGCTCGAGGTGGTGCAGGCCGTGTCCGAGGAGATCGGCGCAGGCCGCACCGGCCTGCGCCTGTCGCCGGTGACGCCGGCCAACGACGCCAGCGATCCCGAACCCCAGCCGCTGTTCGAGCATGTGGTGGCGCGCCTGGCGCCGCTGGGCCTGGCCTACCTGCATGTGATCGAGGGCGCCACCGGCGGCGCGCGCGACCACCAGCAGGGCGAACGCCCGTTCGACTACGCAGCCCTGCGCGCCGCCTACCGCGCGGCCGGCGGCCAGGGCGCCTGGATGGTGAACAACGGGCTGGACCGGGCGCTGGCCGAAACCTCGCTGTCCCAGGGCGCCGACCTGGTCGCCTTCGGCAAGGCCTTCATCGCCAACCCGGACCTGGTGCAGCGCCTGCGCGCCGGCGGCCCCTTCAATGCGCCGGACCGCAGCACCTTCTACGGCGGCGACCACCGCGGCTACACCGACTACCCGGCGCTGGCCGCCTGAGGCCCGGCGCAGCGCAGCGCCCCCACGGCGCGCCACGAGGCGCGCGCCAGCCAGGCCGCCAGCCAGCCCACCGGCAGGGCGGCCAGGATGTCGAGCGGGAAATGCACGCCCAGGTAGACCCGGCTCCAGCCGACCAGGGCGCCGAGCAGCAGCACCGCGCCGCCGAGGCGGCGCGAGGCCTGCAGCCACAGGGCGAAGCCCAGGCTGAACATGCCGGTGGCGTGGCTGCTGGGCAGGCCGGCGCGCGCCGCATGATCGAGCCAGAGCGGGCCCAGGTCCAGCATGAAGGGCCTGGGCTGCGGCCAGTGGCGGTGCACCAGGCCCGCCAGCAGGGCGCCTATGGCGACCGCCAGCAGGGCCTGCAGCAGCCGGCGCCGCAGGTGCATCGGCCCGACCAGGCTCAGCGCCAGCAGCAGCCCGCCCACGACCTGGACCAGGGACTGGGCGCACAGCAGCGCGAAGGCCAGCAGGCCGGCCTCGGGCTGGCTGCCGGCATGGAGCCACTGGAACCACTGGACATTGAGCGCTTGCATGGGTCGGCCATTCGTTGGAATGGCCGCAGCCTACGCCGCTCAGATGAAGGCTTGATGAAAGCCCGCGCCGGCCGGCGCCCTCGCCGCCTCAGGCCTCGCCCAGCCCGATCGGCGCCGGCGCCTTCATCACGATGCGCGTGAACAGGCGGTCGTAGGCCGGGTCGGGCGGGTACTTGCCGGTCAGCGGGTCGCGGTTGCGCTCGAACGCGGCGTCGAGCTCGGCCCATTCGGTCTCGCTCAGCTGCATCTCGGCCTCGGGCAGGATCACCGACTCTTCCAGCCGCATGTGCTCGAGGTAGAAGTCCACATAGGGCTTGAAGGCGTCGACGAAGGCCTGGCGCCGCGACTCGCCGAGCAGTTCCCAGGCCAGCAGCAGGTGCTGCAGCTCGCGCACCTGGGCCTCGCCGTGCAGGTGGTCGCGCTCCAGCCGCGTCACGGTCTCCATGAGCTCAGGCGAGCGCCTGGCCACGCGCGGGAACAGCAGGTCCGACTCCTTGGGATGGTGCAGGCGCTCGGGGAACTCGTCGATGTAGAACAGCATGGCGCGCAGCACGTCGAAGAAGCGCTCCGCATCGTCCTGCGGACCGCGCTCCACCATCATGCGCATGGAATGCATGCATGGCGGCGAGCGAGGAATGCTCGTCGCGGATGATCTGCAGGCTGGTGTGTCTCATGGCGTCTCCTGGCACGGTGGGTATGGCCCCAAGCATGCCTGCCGCCCGCCGCTCCCACCATGACGCAGATCAAGCCGAACGCAGGTAACCGGGCTGGCGCCGGGCAACCAGCCGCTACGCTTTCCAGCGCCGCAGCAGCAGGGCGTTGCTCATCACGCTGACCGAGCTCAGCGCCATCGCGGCGCCGGCCAGCACCGGGTTCAGGTAGCCCAGGGCCGCCAGCGGGATGCCGGCCACGTTGTAGAAGAAGGCCCAGAACAGGTTCTGCCGGATCTTGGCCACCGTGCGGTCCGAGATGTCCAGCGCCGCCGCCACCAGGCCGACCTCGCCGCGCATCAGCGTGATGCCGGCCGCGTGCATGGCCACGTCGGTGCCGTTGCCCATGGCCAGTCCCACGTCGGCCGCGGCCAGGGCCGGCGCGTCGTTGACGCCGTCGCCGACCATGGAAACCACATGTCCGCCCTGCTTGAGCTGCGCCACCAGCGCGGCCTTGTCGCCGGGCAGCACCTCGGCCATCACCTCGCCAGCCTCGGGCCTGAGGCCCAGGCGGCGCGCCATGGCCTCGGCGGCGCCGCGGTTGTCGCCCGAGATCATGACGGTCTTGATGCCGCGCGCGCGCAGCGCGGCCAGGGCCTCTCGTGCGCCCGGCTTGGGCGCATCGCCGAAGGCCATGAGGGCCCGCAAAGTCAGACCATCGCTGGTCCGCTCGGCCATGGCCGAGACCGTGGCCCCCTCGGCCTGCAGCTCGGCCGCACGCGCCGCGAGCGGTCCCAGGGCCACGCCGAGCTCGTCCATCCAGCGCAGGCTGCCGATCAGCCAGCTGCGCGCGCCCAGCTCGCCCTCGCTGCCACGGCCCGGCACGGCGCGCAGGCCGTCGGGCGCCGCGATCGCCAGGCCGCGCCCGCGCGCCGCCGCGACCACGGCGCGCGCGAGCGGATGCTCGCTGCCGCTTTGCAGGCTGGCCGCTGTGCGCAGCAACCCCGCCTCGTCCTGGCCCTCGGCCGCGACGAGCGCGGTCAGCAGCGGCTGGCCCACGGTCAGCGTGCCGGTCTTGTCGAAGGCCACGGTGTCGACCCGGTGCGCGAGCTCGAGCGCCTGCGCGTCCTTGATCAGTATGCCGTGCCGCGCCGCCACGCCGGTGCCGGCCATGATGGCGGCCGGCGTGGCCAGGCCCAGGGCACAGGGACAGGCGATCACCAGCACCGCCACCGCATGGATCAGCGCGCTCTCGAAGGAGGCGCCGGCCCACAGCCAGCCGAGCAGCGTGACCAGCGCCACCCCCATCACCACGGGCACGAACACCGCCGAGACCCGGTCCACCAGGCGCTGTATCGGCGCCTTGGCCGCCTGCGCGTCCTCCACCAGCCGGATGATCTGCGCCAGCACGGTCTCGCTGCCCACGGCCTCGACCAGCATCAGCACCCGGCCCTCGCCGTTGATGGCGCCGCCGGTCAGCTTGCTGCCCGCGTCCTTGCTGACCGGCAGCGGTTCCCCGGTCAGCATGGATTCGTCGACCTGGGTGTGGCCCTCGAGCAGCCGGCCGTCGACCGGAAAGCGCTCGCCCGGGCGCACCACCACGCGGTCGCCGACCAGCAGCTCGCCCACCGGCACATCCATCTCGCCGTCCGGCCCCATCACATGGGCCAGCTCGGGCCGCAGCGCGTGCAGGGCGCGGATCGCGGCCGTGGTCTGCCGCTTGGCGCGCGCCTCCAGCCACTTGCCCAGCAGCACCAGGGTCACGACCACGGCCGAGGCCTCGAAGTACAGGTGGGGCATGTCGCCTTCCTCGGCCACCAGCCACAGCCAGACCGACAAGGCCCAGCCCGCCGTCGTGCCTATGGCCACCAGCAGGTCCATGTTGCCGCTGCCGGCCTTGAGCGCATGCCAGCCGGCCTTGTAGAAGCGCGCGCCGAGCCAGAACTGCACCGGCGTGGCCAGCAGGAACTGCAGCCAGGCCGGCAGCATCCAGTGCAGGCCGAGCAGATCGCCCACCATGGGCACGACCAGGGGCAGCGACAGCAGCAGGCCCCAGGCCACCGGCCCGAAGCCAGCCCAGGGCGAGGTGGCCGCCGCATCGATCGCGGCGTCGGCGGCGCGCGGCTCGTAGCCGGCGTCGCGCACCGCGCGGCGCAGCCGCGCCTCCATCTGCTCGCCGTGCGCGTAGACGATGCGCGCCGACTCGGTCGCCAGGTTGACGCTGGCATCCTGCACGCCGGGCACCTTCCTGAGCGCCTTCTCCACGCGCGTCACGCAGGAGGCGCAGGTCATGCCGCCTATGCCCAGGTCCAGGGAGGGGGTGGTCGTGGTGTTCATGTGTGCAGTCTCATCTTTCCCATGATGGGAAGGTCAAGCCTTGCGCCGGATCAACCCTGGCTCAAGCAGGGTCGGCGACCAGGGGCTTGACCCTCCCACGATGGCAAGGTCCAGGCTATGCTTTCCCAGTCATCGAAAGAGGAATACGCCATGAACCAGAGCTTCACTGTACAGGGCATGACCTGCGGCCACTGCGAGAAGGCCGTGACCCGCGCCATCCGCCAGCTCGACCCGCAGGCCGAGGTGCGCATAGACCGCTCCCAGGGTCGCGTCGAGGTCCAGTCCGAACAGCCGCGCGAGTCGCTGGCCCAGGCCATCGCCGAGGAAGGCTACGCGGTCGCGGCATGAACCGGCACGCGGGCGAGGCCGCATGACATGGATCGGTGTGGCCAAGGCCGCCTGGCTGCGGCATCATGTGGCCATGAACACCCCCGCCCACCTCCCCTTCGTCGAGCAGCCGAGCCGCGTCGAACGGCTGGTCACCGGTCAGCCCACCAGCGACGGCGCGGGCGTCAAGCTCAGGCGCGTGCTCACGCAGGACCTGCAGCAGCGGCTGGACCCCTTCCTGATGCTCGACAGCTTCGCCAGCGACAACCCCGACGACTACGGCGCGGGCTTTCCCGACCACCCGCACCGCGGCTTCGAGACCGTGACCTACATGATCGCCGGCCGCATGCGCCACAAGGACAGCGCCGGCCACGAGGGCCTGCTGCAAAACGGCGGCGTGCAGTGGATGACCGCCGGCCGCGGCCTGATCCACAGCGAGCTGCCCGAGCAGGAGGAGGGCGTGATGGAGGGCTTCCAGCTGTGGCTCAACCTGCCGGCACGCGACAAGATGTGCGAGCCCGGCTACCGCGACATCCAGAGCGAGGAGATCCCCGTGTTCACCACGCCCGACGGCGCCGACGGCGACCTGCGCGGCAGCGTGCATGTGCGCGTGATCGCCGGCAGCTCGCACGGCGTGGCCGGCGCCATGCAGCGCGACCCGGCGCGCTTTCCGACCGACCCGCTGTACCTGGACCTGCATTTCCTGGTCGAGGGCGCCACCTTCCAGCAGCCTCTGCCGCCCGAGCACAACGCCTTCCTCTACGTCTACCGCGGCACCGTGGAGGTGCTGGCACCGAACGGCGAGGTCACGGCCGTGCCCCGGCAGCAGATGGCCATCCTGGCCAACCAGGGCGACGGCGTCTGCCTTCACGCCGCGACCGACCAGGACACGCGCGCCCTGCTGATCGCCGGCCGGCCGCTGCGCGAGCCGATCGCGCAGTACGGCCCCTTCGTGATGAACACGCGCGAGCAGCTGATGCAGGCCATGGACGATTTCCGCAACGGCCGCCTGGCCTGACCCGCGTCCGGGTCCAGCCGCGCCAGCCCCGCGTGATCGAAAAGGCCGGCTTACCGGCCTTTTTCATGCAACTTTACAAAGGCTCATGCAGGCGCCATGGGGGCGATACAAGGCCCGCGCAGACTTCCCTTCAACCTGATGCCCGCCTTGCGCCGTCAGGCTTCTTCTCAAGGAAAGTAAGCACCATGAAACAGTTTCGCAAACACCTGCTCGTCGCCACCCTGCTGGCCTCCCTGGGCCTGGCCGCCACCGCCCAGACGCCTCCTCCTCCCGGCGGTCCGCCGGCTGCGCAACGCATGGAACCGCACGACCCGGCGCGCATGCATCAGCGCATGCAGGAGCACCGCGCCAAGCACCTGGCCGAGCTCAAGGAAACGCTCAAGCTGAACCCGGCCCAGGAAAGCGCCTGGACCGCCTTCACCGCCGCCACCCAGCTGCCGGCCACGCCGCGCGCACGCCCGGACCGCGCCGAGTTCGAGAAGCTCAGCACGCCCGAGCGCATCGACCGGATGCAGGCCTTCAAGGCCGAGCGCGACGAGCAGATGCGCCGCTACGCCGACGCCACCAAGACCTTCTACGCCGCGCTGACGCCCGAGCAGAAGAAGACCTTCGATGACCAGACCCTGCGCCATTTCGGCCGTGGCCGCCACGGTCAACAGGGCCACCACGGCATGGGCCCGCGCCACTGAAGCCCGGCTCTACAGGGCCGCGATCCGCCGGGCGCCTCGCCGCCCGGCGTGAATTGACACAGATCAAGCCTGTTTGGGGCCAGGCGCGCTAAGCTTGCCGCACCGTGCCGCCCGCCCCTTCCCCCAAGCCTCCCCAGAAGCCCGCGCAGGCCGCACCGGCCCTGCCCGCGGTGCGCGAGATCGCCCTGGACCAGCCGCTGCACTGGCTGGCCCTGGCCTGGCGCGACATCGCGCGCTGCGGCTGGCTCAGCTTCTTCCATGGGCTGGCGCTGGCCAGCTTCGGCGCAATGCTGGTGGCGCTGGCGCACGACCGCTTCTGGCTGCTGGCCGGCGCCTTCTCGGGTTTCCTGGTCGTCGCGCCGGTGCTGGCCACCAGCCTCTATGCCATGAGCCGCGCCCTGGAGCGCGGCGAGCCGGTGAACCTGCGCCTGCTGGTCGCCACCTGGACCCGCTGGCAGGGCTGGCGCCGGCGCGAGCCGGCCGGCTACTGGAGCCTGGTGCGCTTCGGCCTGCTCTTGGCCCTGGCGGGAACGGGCTGGGTGCTGACCTCGGCCGCGCTGATCACCCTGCTCGCGCCCCAGCCCGTGCTCACGCCCATGGACTTCGTGCGCCATGTGGTGCTGGCGCCTGGCCACCACCTGTTCGAGCTCTGGCTCACGCTGGGCGGGCTGCTGGCCGCGCCGGTGTTCGCCTCCAGCGTGGTCGCCATGCCGCTGCTGCTGGACCGCCGGGTCACGGTGCTGCAGGCCGTGCTCACCAGCTGGCAGGCGGTATTGAGCAACCCCCTGCCCCTGGCCCTGTGGGCCGCGCTGATCATGGGCTTCACGCTGCTGGGACTGCTGTCGCTGCTGCTGGGCCTGGTCTTCGTCGTGCCCCTGCTCGGCCATGCCAGCTGGCATGCCTACCGCGACCTGGTCGACGCCACGGCCCTGCCCGAGCGCCTGCCGCCCGCCGGGGAGGCCTGATGTTCGGCTACACGGAAGAGCAGATCGCCGCCTTCGGCCTCAGCTTCGGCGTGGCCGCCTTCATGCTCTACATGCTGTTCATCATCGCCCACCTGGCCTGGCAGTCCAAGGCCGGCAAGTTCGGCACCTTCGTGCTGTTCCTGGGCCTGGCCTTCGGCATGGTGGGCTTTGCCGCCAAGTTCGTGATCCAGTGGATGCTGGAGAAATAGGCGGCTGGTCAAGGCTACGGCCCTTGCGCCGCGTCAACGCGCCCCGCGCCAGGCCCTGCGCGCCCGGCTGCTGGTGGCGGCCGACAGCCGATTCTCGGCAACGCGGCGCGCCATGGGCATCGCCGCCGACCAGCACGACTTCGGCCGCAGCATGCTGGTGTGCTGCATGAACCACGAGAAGCCGCACCAGCACACGGCCTGGGAATGGTTCGACCATGGCCAGACCCTGGCCCTGCTGCCGATGAACGACGACCCGGCCAGCGGCGCGCCGCGCGCCTCGGTCGTGCTCACCCTGCCCACGCCGGCCATAGAGCCGCTGCTGACTCTGGAGCCGCCGGCCTTCGGCCGCGAGATGACGCGCCGCTTCGCGGGCCGCCTGGGCCCCATGAGCCTGGCCAGCACGCGCCACGCCTACCCGCTGGTGGCCGTCTACCCGCAGCGCCTGGTCGGGCCGCGCTTTGCCTGCGTGGGCGACGCCGCCCTGGGCATGCACCCGGTCACGGCCCATGGCTTCAACCTGGGCCTGCTGGGCGTGGAGCGCCTGGCCGCCCGCGTGCGCGCCGCCCAGACCGCCGGCCGCGACATCGCCGCGCCGCAGGACCTGGCGGCCTACGAACGCGAGCAGCGCCAGGCCTCGCGGCCGATCTACCTCGCGACCCAGCTGATCGCGCGCCTGTACACCCAGGAGAGCCCGCCGGCACGCCTGCTGCGCGGCCTGGCGCTGCGCCTGGGCCAGCATTGCCCGCCGTTCAAGCGCGCCGTGGCGGCCGCCTTGACGGGCGCGCATTGAGCCCGAAAACGCACCAGCGGCACAAAGCTGTGGATAGTTTTTTGACAAGTAGGCACTTATCCACAGAAAAAGCCCGTGGCCCTGATTTGTTCATGGCTGCGGCACACCACGGAAGCATGGGCGCCCACATGAGTTCATCGCATGCAAGTGCCTGACATGACTGGGAAAAAATGGCTTTTCCACAGAAGCAGCCGATCCTTATCTACTACGACTATTAATTAATAGAGAACAGAAAGAAAACCAGGAACAACTTCAGGCCGCCGTATGAGCGCCGCGGCAAGGCCCATTGCCGCCGCTGAAAACTCTGGTGACCGGCGTTGCGCCCGCTCACAAGTGGCGGCCGCCCGGCTGTTAAGATTTGCTTCTTTCCGTGCCCTTTTTCCCATGCCTGTTGCCCTCGCAGGAAGCGCCCCTGCAACGTTCGAGATCAAGAGCGCGAACCTGCCTCTGGTGGCGCTGCTGCTGAAGTCGGCCGAGCTGGCTGACGTGGCAAGGGATCTGGCCCAGCGCTTCGGCGACATCCCCGACTTCTTCGACCAGGACCCGCTGCTGGTCGACCTGACCCCGCTGCAGGACAGCGACCCGGAAGCGGAACTGGACTTCCCCGCCCTGCTGGAGCTGCTGCGCGGCTACCGCCTGCTGCCGCTGGCGGTGCGCGGCGGCAGCCCGGCCCAGCTCGCCGCGGCCCAGGCCGCCGGCCTGGTGCCTGCCGCCGACGCCCTGGTGCAGAAAACCCAGGCCGCGGCGCCGGCACCCGCTCCGGCCGCAGCACCCGCCGCGGCCCAGCCGCAAGGCGCCCTGGTGATAGACCGTCCCCTGCGTTCGGGACAGCAGGTCTATGCGCGCGGCCGCGACCTGATCGTGCGCGCCATCGTCAACCCGGGCGCCGAGGTGATCGCCGACGGCCACATCCATGTCTACGCGCCGCTGCGCGGCAAGGCCATCGCGGGCGCGCGCGGCGACGGCCAGGCCCGTATCTTCGCGCTCAGCATGGAACCCGAGCTGATCTCCATCGCCGGCATCTACCGGACCAGCGAAAATGCGCTGCCGCCCGAAATCTGGGGCCAACCCACCCAGGTGCGCCTGGTGGCGGGCCCGGACGGCGACAAGCTGGTCATGGAACCGCTGAAAGCCTGAACAGCCATGAAACCCCCACGCTTGTCGCTTTGCGTGCTGTGCCGGCCTGAATTCCACCCACCCACATTTTTCAGAAAGACTTTTCACTGATGGCAAAAATCGTCGTTGTGACTTCGGGCAAAGGCGGTGTGGGCAAGACCACCACCAGCGCCAGCTTCGCCACCGGCCTCGCCCTGCGCGGCTTCAAGACCGCCGTGATCGATTTCGACGTCGGCCTGCGCAACCTGGACCTGATCATGGGTTGCGAGCGGCGCGTGGTCTACGACTTCATCAACGTGATCCAGGGCGAGGCCAACCTCAACCAGGCCCTGATCAAGGACAAGCAGAGCGACAAGCTCTACGTGCTGGCCGCCTCGCAGACGCGTGACAAGGACGCGCTGACCCAGGATGGGGTCGAGAAGGTGCTGAACGACCTGGCCGCCATGGGCTTCGAGTACATCGTCTGCGACTCGCCGGCCGGCATCGAGACCGGGGCCCTGATGGCCATGCATTTCGCCGACGAGGCCCTGGTGGTGACCAACCCCGAGGTGTCCTCGGTGCGCGACTCCGACCGCATCCTGGGCATGCTGGGCAGCAAGACCCGGCGCGCGATCGCGGGCAAGGAGCCGGTCAAGGAGCACCTGCTGATCACGCGCTACAACCCCAACCGCGTGGCCGACGGCCAGATGCTCTCGCTCGAGGACATCCAGGACATCCTGCGCATCCGGCTGATCGGCGTGGTGCCCGAGAGCGAGGCCGTGCTGCAGGCCTCCAACCAGGGCACGCCGGCCGTGCACCTCAAGGGCACGGACGTGGCCAACGCCTACCTCGACGTGATCGACCGTTTCCTGGGCGAGGACCGCCCCATGCGCTTCGTCGACGCGGAGAAGCCCGGCTTCCTCAAGCGCCTGTTCGGAGGGCGCTGAGCCATGTCCTTACTCTCCTTCCTGCTCGGCGAGAAGAAAAAGACCGCCAGCGTGGCCAAAGAGCGGTTGCAGATCATCCTGGCCCACGAGCGCAGCGGGCGCAACCCCGGCGAGCCGGACTACCTGCCGGCCCTGCAGCGCGACCTGATGGCCGTGATCTGCAAGTACATCAAGATCAACCAGCAGGACATCAAGGTCCACCTCGAGCGCCAGGACAACCTCGAGGTGCTCGAAGTCAAGATCGAGCTGCCGGACGCCAAGTGATGCCGCCCAAGCCCGGGTAGGCGCAGGCAGGGCGCGGGGCTATCATGCCCCCATGCTGATCGAGACCCTGGGCACGGCGCGCGATCTCAGACGCCTCAACGACATCGTTGGCGTACTGATACGGCACGGTTTCGGCGACACCGTGCGCCGTCTCAACCTGGCCGACCAGCTGGAGCGCGCCGGCCACGCGCTCAAGTGGGAGCATGTGGCCGACCTGGCCCGCATCGAGCCGCCGGCCCAGGTGCGCCTGGCGCTGGAGGAACTCGGCCCCGCCTTCGTCAAGCTCGGCCAGATCCTGGCCGGCCGCGCGGACCTGTTCGGCCCCGAATGGATTGCCGAGCTCGAGAAGCTGCACGCCCAGGTGCCGGCCGTGCCCTTCGAGGAACTGCGGCTGCAGCTGTGCGAGGACCTCGGCGGCGAACCCGAGGCCGTGTTCGCCCGCTTCGACACCGAGCCGGTGGCCGCGGCCTCGATCGCCCAGGTGCACCGGGCCCAGCTCAAGGACGGCACCGAGGTCGTGGTCAAGATCCGCCGGCCCGGCATACGCGAGGTGATCGAGGCCGACCTGCGCCTGCTGGCACGCCTGGCCGCCCTGGCCGAGGCCGAGATGCTGGCGCTCAAGCCCTACCGGCCGCGCCAGCTGGTGCGCGAGTTCTCGCGCTCGCTGCGGCGCGAGCTCGACCTCGCGGCCGAGTGCCGCCACGCCGAGCGCATAGGCGCCAACCTGGCCGCCATTCCCGAGATCGTGATCCCGCGCGTGCACTGGCAGCACACCCACGAGCGCATCAACGTGCAGGACCATGTGGGCGGCATTCCCGGCAACCAGCTCGACGCGCTCAGCCCCGAGGCCGGCTTCGACCGCGCCGAGCTCGCGCGGCGCGGTGCCCACGCCGTGCTCAAGATGATCGTCGAGGACGGCTTCTTCCACGCCGACCCGCATCCCGGCAACGTGTTCTACCTGCCGGGCAACCGCATCGCCTTCATCGACTTTGGCATGGTGGGGCGACTCTCGGTACGCAGGCGCGAGGAGCTGCTGCAGCTGCTGCTGGGCCTGGTCGAGCACGACCCCCAGGCCGTGGCCGACGTGCTGCTGGACTGGACCGGCGACGACCATGCCGTGAACCAGGCCCAGCTCGAGACCGAGATCGAGGCCTTCGTCGACCAGTACCACGGCGTGCCCCTGGCCCAGCTCAACCTGGGCCAGATGCTGGCCGACGTGACGGCCATCCTGCGCGAGCACCACCTGGCCCTGCCTTCCGACCTGGCCTTGCTGATCAAGGCCTTCATCACGCTAGAGGGCATGGGGCGCAACCTGGACCCGGGTTTCCACATGGCCACCGAGGCCCTGCCGCTGCTCAAGCAGGTGATACGTGCGCGCTACCAGCCCAAGGCCCTGGCCCAGCGCACCTGGCAGACCCTGCGCCGCGCCATGGCCCTGGCCGAGCAGCTGCCGCACGATGTCTCGCGCCTGCTGCGCAGCGCGCGCCGTGGCCAGGTGCACGTCAACATCGAGCTCGCCCACCTGCGCCGCGTCGGCGACCAGATCGACCGCGCCGCCAGCCGCCTGGCCCTGGCCCTGGTGATCGCGGCTCTGATCATTGGCTCGTCCATCGTGATGACCGTGCGCGCCGGCCCCACCTTGTTCGGCCTGCCGGCCTTCGGCTTCATGGGTTTCGGCGGCGCCGTGATCGGCGGCCTGTGGCTGGTGCGCGCGATCTGGCGCAGCAACCGGCACCGCGACGAGGACGACTGAAGGCCCGTCGGCCGGCGCGAGTTGTTTTCCTGTCTTCTTCTTATCTTCTAATTTTTAATAGTAGTAGTAGATAAGCCTGCGCCTCTTCTGTGGACAAGGCTCTTTTTTCCTTCCAGGACAAGGATTTGCAGAGGGTGGCTGGCTGTGGGCGGGTGCGCGCTCGCGCTGTCCTCGAAAACTGAACAAGTCGGCGCCGGGCCGCCGGCCTGTGGACAACTGCCCTGTTGTGCCGAAACCATCCACAGGCTTGTCCCGCACCCGGGGTTGCCGCGCTGCCCGCAGGTCTTTTGCGATGCCGGCGACCCCCAATCGAGGAACGTGGTACATTCCTTGCTCGTCCTTGGCGACTGACTGCGTTCCGGCCTTCTGTGGTCTGCACGCATCCGCCCCCGGCAGAGGGGCACGCAGTCCGGCCCTGCATGGGCGTACCTGGCCACCCATCTCACGGCGTGGCGGTTTATTCTCCCTTCTGTTCACGACGCCGCTGCTGCGGTTCGTGCCCCGGCCCCTGCCTTCGTGGCGGCGGCCCAGGGTCTCCAGGCGGGCTTGAACGGCAGCAGGGCTGCCACGGTCCCGTATTCGGGCGTTGCCGGCCAGGGGCCGCGCGCCCTGGCATTTTCTTGATGATTCATAACGACAAACGTTTTTCGCATTCCGCCATCACCCTCGGCAAGTACCGCATTGCCGCGTGCCCTCGCGCGCTCGAGGGCGGCCGCTATGCCGCGCAGGTGTCCATCGCCAGCGGCCGCGGCAGCGCGTCCACCGACCGGGTGATGCGCTTCATCGACGATTTCCCCACCCACGAGGCGGCCGCAAGCTACGCCATCGAGCAGGGGCTGAACTGGGTGCGCGAGACCACGCGCGCGCATTGATTGATCTCATTACCAAGATAGGAACAGACCATGGCCAAGGAAGACCTGATTGAGATGATGGGCGTCGTGAACGAGGTGCTGCCCGACACGCGCTTTCGTGTGACGCTGGAAAACGGTCACCAGCTGGTGGCCTATTCGGCGGGCAAGATGCGCAAGAACCACATCCGCATCCTGGCCGGCGACAAGGTCTCGCTGGAGCTGTCGCCCTACGACCTGAGCAAGGGCCGCATCAAGTTCCGCCACCTCGAGGGCCGCGGCCCCATGGCGCCGCGCCGCCCGCGCTGAAGGCAAGAAAAAAGCGCCCCCTGCGCTGAGCAAGGGGCGCCCGGTTTCACCGTATTGCCGTGGCTTAGGGCGCGGCCTTCAGGTCGGCCTGGCCCTGGGCTTTGACGCCGGCATCGAGCTGCGTCGCGCCCTGCAGCTTTTCCTTGCCGCGCTGGGCCGCCTTGGCGCCCTTGCGTGCACCCTGGCGCGCGTCCTCGGCCACTGCCTTGCCGTCCGCCGAGACGGCGCCGCTCACATCGGCCCCTATGCCGGTCTGGCCGCTGGCCTTGGCGTCGGTCACGGCCGAGGTGGCCGTGGCGCCCTGGCTGTTGGTGCCAGACTGGGCCTGGTTCTGCTCCAGGGCGCGGGCCCGCACATCAGCGCCGGCACCCGCCTGGGCACCCACGCTCACGCCCGCAGCCCCCGCGTTCGCTCCCACACCAGCGCCCACCCCCACGCCGAGGCCGGCAGCCTGCGCCGACAGGCCCCAGGTCATGGCCGTGGTGATCAGCATCGCGGCGGGAATGGAACGCAGAGAGAACTTCGTCATGTGTAGCTCCTTGGCTGTTGAACACGGCTTCAGTCTGCCCGGATTCGCTGTTACATGGACGTCGCGGATGTAGAGCTTGTAACCGGATCTAGGTGCCGCGACGCGCCCGCACCGCCTGCGCCAGCTGCTGCAGCACCGGCACGGTCTGCGCCATGCTGATGCAGGCGTCGGTCACCGAGACGCCGTACTCCAGCGGCTGGCCGGGCACGATGTCCTGCCGGCCCTCGTTCAGATGGCTCTCGATCATCACGCCCATGATGCGGCGCTCGCCGCCCGCGACCTGGCGCGCCACGTCGGCGGCCACGTCGATCTGGCGCTCGTGGCGCTTGCTGCTGTTGGCGTGCGAGAGGTCTATCATCACCTGCTCGCGCAGGCCGGCGGCCTTGAGCAGGGCGCAGGCGGCGGCCACGTCGGCCGCGCTGTAGTTGGGCTGCTTGCCGCCGCGCAGGATCACATGGCAGTCGTCGTTGCCGCGCGTCTCGAAGATCGCGGACTGGCCCATCTTGGTCATGCCCATGAAGGCGTGCGGCGCCTGCGCGGCCAGGATGGCGTCGGCCGCCACCTTGACGCCGCCGTCGGTGCCGTTCTTGAAGCCCACCGGACAGGACAGGCCCGAGGCCAGCTGGCGGTGGCTCTGGCTCTCGGTGGTGCGCGCGCCGATCGCGCCCCAGCTCACGAGCTCGCTGATGAACTGCGGGCTCAGCAGGTCCAGGAACTCGGTGCCCACCGGCAGGCCCAGCGCCAGCAGGTCCAGCAGCAGCTGGCGCGCCATCTCCAGCCCCTCGTTGATCGCGAAGCTGCCGTCCAGGTGCGGGTCGTTGATATAGCCCTTCCAGCCCACGGTGGTGCGCGGCTTCTCGAAGTAGACCCGCATCACGATCAGCAGCTCGTCCTGCAGGGCGTCGGCCTGGGCCTTGAGCAGCTGCGCATAGGCCATGGCCTGGTCGTGGTCGTGGATGGAACAGGGGCCGACCACCACCACCAAGCGGTCGTCGGCGCCGTGCAGCACGCGCGAGATGGCGGCGCGGCTTTGCGCCACCAGGGCCTCGGCCGCCTCGGGCACGGGCAGCCATTCCTGCAGCAGGGCCGGCGTGATCAGGGGACGCACGGCGCCGATGCGCGTGTCGTCTATGCGCGTGGTGTCGCGGGTGGACAGAGGGGTGGCGGGGTGGACATGGGCTTTCATGCCGGGAATTATGGGCGCTGCCGCCTGCCGGAGCCCTGGTGCGGGCTCAGGCCATGGCGTAGCGCGCCATCAGCGCGTCCACCCCGGGGCGGGCGCAGCGCTGCAGCGCCATCAGCAGCGCATGGTCGGGCTGGTCCAGGCCCCAGCGCCGGCGCAGGTCCTGCAGGATGCGCCCCAGCAGCTCGGCCGCCATCTCGGCGTCGGCCAGGGCGCGGTGCGCCTGGCCGGCGCGCGGCAGGCGGTGGTAGTCGACCAGCACGCCCAGCTTGTGGCTGGGCGCCTGCGGATAAAGGCGGCGCGACAGCAGCAGGGTGCAGGCAAAGGGATGGGCCGCGGCCAGATCCAGGCGCGCGAGCTCGGCCTGCCAGAAGCGACGGTCGAAGGCCGCGTTGTGCGCGACCAGCGGCGCAGCGCCGACGAAGCGGTGCGCCTCGGCCATGACCTGGTCGGCCGGCGGCGCGTCAGCCACCATGGCATTCGTGATGCCGGTCAGCTGGGTGATGAAGGCTGGGATGCGAACCCCGGCGTTCATCAGGCTCTGGAAGCGGTCCACCACGCGGCCGTTCTCCAGTTTCACGATGGCCACCTCGGTGGCGCGATCGCCCTGCTGCGGCGAGATGCCGGTGGTTTCGAAGTCGATGATGGCGAGGGTCATGGTGGAGTCCTGGGCTCGCATGGTAACGGTATGGCGACTCCTCACGGTGGCATGTGTGTATCGCCACGCCCCTGCGGGGCTCGCGATATCAGCCTTTTTCCTTGTAGGTGCTGGTGGCGCGATGACCGACCTCGCGAAGCTGTTCAATCACGGTATTTGCTGCTGGCGAGGGTGTCCGTCTGGCATGGCGAACCAGGCCTACAGGCGGTACTTTCATGTCGAGCTTCACAGGTAAGAACCGCAAGAGCCCTTGCTTCACGTCGCCGTGCAGCACTTCTATGGGTACGGGACAAATCATGTCCGTGCGCTGAAGCAGGGAGCGCATGACCAGAAACGATGTGGTTTCCACAGGATGCGGTGGCATACCTTGGCCGGCCACTCGAAACATGTCCTCCAGTGCCGTTCGGGTATGGGTTCCCAGAGGTGGAAGTATCCAGGGCAGGCTTATCAGATCGCTCAGTTGAAGGCGCCGCTTGCCCGCCAAGGGATGATCGGCGCGCACACCCAGACGGAAGCTTGACTCATACAAGACTTCAGTCTGCAACTGGGCATCTTCTCCAGGCCAGAATCTGCCTACCAGCATGTCGAGGTGACCAGCTTTCAGTTGCTCTCTAAACACGCTGTCCGAGTTACCCTCGACGACTCGCACCGTGATGCGTGGGGCCTTGACTGTCAACTCATGCAACATCTCGGGTACGAGCATCGGGGTAGCCACCGGAAGGGCGCCGATGGTGACATGACCGGCACCGCCCGAATGCCAGAGCCCTAGCTCCTCCTCGGCATCATTCAACTCGACGAGGATGGTGCGGGCCCGTTTGCACAAGAGTTCTCCCGTGTCCGTGAGCACGCTTCCGCCGCTGCCGCGACGGACCAGGATCTCGCCTACGGCTTGCTCCATTTGCCGCAGTGCCTTGGTTGCAGCCGGCTGGGTAATGTGAAGTGTTTCGGCTGCACCCAACAGTGAGCCGGTCTCGGCAATGCCCACCAGCAGCCTCAACTGGCTCAAGCGAATTCGGTGGTGAAGTGGCGTTCTGCTCATGAGGCAATGCCAGGAAAGGCGGACTCAAATGTATCACCGTAGGTTATATGTTTCGGGTATTTTCCAGAGGGATCCGGCAAGCCCCTGCTGCATACCAGCGGATCGAGCGTCGTCGGCGACGACGCCCCCGGCAACTGCCTCTCGGACACGGTCTTCGACGAAGACACGCCCTTCGTGGTCGGGCTCGCCAAGCGGGCCCGACATGAGCTCAACGGCATGCTGCTGGGGGCTGCCGAACGCGGTGTGCGCAGCGTCGTCATCTGCCCCACATTGATCTATGGCGTGGGCAGAGGATTGAACCCGCACAGCATTCAAATCCCCTTCCTGGTCGAGCAGGCGCGCACAAACGGTGTGGTGCGGGTGGTTGGCCATGGCCTGAACCGATGGTCCACGGTCCACATCGACGACCTCACGAACTTGTATCTGCTCGCCCTGGAAAAGGCGCCGGCCGGCTCCTTCTATTTCGCCGAGAACGGCGAGGCCTCGTTCGCGGCGATCGGTGAGGCTATCGCCGCGCGCCTCGGGATGGGCTCTGTCGAGTCGGTCCCGGCGGATGAGGCAGCCAAGTCATGGGGCCCCGCCCGTGCCTACTACACCTACGGAAGCAACAGCCGCGTCCGCGCAAGGCGAGCGCGGCGCGAGCTCGAATGGTCTCCTTGCCACGATTCCGCGTTGGCCTGGATCCGCAACGAGATGCCCCTTTGAGGACGAATTCATGATCCTGGAACTTGCCGACATCCGCATCCACCCTGGCCGGCAGGCCGACTTTGAGGAGGCCGCGAAGCGCGGCCTCGATACGGTCCTGTCGAAGGTCACGGGCTTCCGCAAGTACGAAGTGCGGCGCAGTATGGAATCGCCCGAGCGTTACATGCTTCTGCTCCACTGGGACACGCTCGAAGACCACACGGTGGGATTTCGGACCTCCCCTGCGTACGCGCAATGGCGCGCCATCGTGGGTCCGTACTTCTCGAAACCACCGTTCGTGGAGCACTTCGAGTTCGTAAGCGGATGGCCGGACCACCTTGAGGTGACGTGGTTGTGAGGCGAGGATGGTGTCCACGAGAGGATTCAAATGGACACTGAGGCGAAGAACACGATCTGCCCATGCGGCGTGGCCTGGGCCGTCTCGTCCCAACGCACGTGCATGCGCCCGCCCATCGTGTCGGCCACCATCACTTCAGCGCTGGCCTGCGCTAGCGTGGTCTCCTTCGGTTCGTAGGCTTCACCCATCGGGTGAGTCTGCCAAATCATCGCAAACCCGTACCAGTGCTGAATTCCTTGGGTTGCGCCTGGGGGCAACTGCGGTTCTAGGTTGAGGGGTTCATGCCGTCTCTCCTTTGCGCGAGAGGGCGCCAAAGCCACGCTGGGGATCGTAGCACCAGGCGGCGAGCGCGAAGCATACCCCCAAGGTGCACAGAACGACCCAGGGCGCAGCCCCGGCGTCCTTCCCGTACATCGCGAAACGCATCCACTCCACGGCGTGGGTGAAAGGGTTCAGCTGCGCGACGACGTAGATCCACTGGACACCGGACTCTTGCAGCTTCCACAGCGGGTACAACGCAGTAGAGATGAAATACATGGGAAAAATGACGAAGTTCATCGTGCCCGCGAAGTTTTCGAGTTGCTTCACGTGCACGCTCAGCAACAGGCCCATCGCAGCGAGCATCAGCGCGGACATCGAGGCCGCGAGCAGAACGTGAGGCGTCTGCGCACCCCACAGCGGCAGCGGGGTGCCCAGCAAGGCGGCGATCCCAACGAACGCCACGGCCTGTAGCAGCGACAGCAACGCCGTCGCCACCAGCTTGGCCGCAAGGATCCACCAGCGTGGCAACGGGGCGGTGAGGAGCAGGCGCATCAGGCCCATCTCGCGGTCATAGACCATGGCGAGGCTGCCCTGCATGCCGTTGAAGAGCAGTACCATGGCGACCAGGCCCGGCGCGATGTAGAGATCGTAGGGCACGTAGGTTTCGTAAGGCTCGACGATCGCCACGCCGAAGACGTTGCGAAAACCCGCAGCGAACACCGCGAGCCACAGCACGGGGCGCACCAGTGCTGCAATCCACCGACCGCGCTGGTGCGAGAATTTCAGCAGTTCGCGCAGCACGATCGCGCGCGCCGCCTGCAGCGCATGTTTCACAGGTTCGACTTGCACAAGCGCTCCGGAGCGTCGGCACCTAGCGTGTCCAACGTGTTCTTCGCATGCAGCATGCCGTCGAGCGGCGCGCTGGCGATCACGCCCTGGCCGTCAGTCAGCAGCAGAGGCTGGCGCAACTGGCCATCCCACGAGCGCAAGCTCAGCGATACGCCCTTTCCACCGTCCACCTCGGCGCTCGCCAGCATCTTGGCCAATACGGCAGGCGTGCCCTTGGGGGTCGCGATCGCCGCGGCGACGAGCAGTTTGCCGGCTACCCATGCGGACCAGTCACGGTCGGTCATCGGCCGGCCGGCGCGCCGAACGAAGCGACGCGCGAGCTGCGGCGCGCCAAAGCGCTCGAAGCCCGGCGCCCAGGCGAGCGCCACCATCCCCGCGTCGCCGACCACCGGCCGCGGCAGCACGCTGCGGTAGGGCAGCGTGCGTGCGAACTCGCCGTCGCTGTCCACGACCCAGATCGCGTCGTAGGTGACACCGCTGGTGAGCAAGCGCAGGTTGGCCTTGTCGCGCTCGCGCGGATCGGCCGAGAGCTTGAAACTGCGCTCGGCGACGAGCCTGAGTCCATACCTCGTGATTGCCTTGCGCACAGCGGCGGCGCGGAGCGCATCGTCGGCAGCCGGCCCGGTGAGCAGCAGAACCTGTGTCCAGCGCTGCCCGGCAAGCCACTGCGCGAGTGCATCGACGCGCATGCGCTCGCTGGGCAGAAGGTGCTTCAGCTGCGGCCGACAGTCTTGCTCGCGCAGGCGATCGGCCGCGTCACCTACGTTGAGCAGTGGCAGCTTCGCCGCATCCGCTGCGGCGAGCAGCCACTCGGCTGGAAGATCGGCGACGAGTGCCGCACGGCCAACGGTCTGTGCCTTGATGGCTGCGTCGCGAGCAGCGGCCGGCGAAGCGACATGCACCACCTCCAGATCGAGCTTCGCCCTGGCCGCCTCGAGCTCGATGCGGGCGTCGGCAAGCGCCAGCTCCAGCCCATCGCTTGCCGGCCCGCCGGGATGGCCGAGGTAGGCGCGCTCGACACGGCTACGCTCCAGCCGCGCGTCGTCGGCGCGCAGCAGCAGCGTCACACCGTGTGCCGCGGCGATCTGCGTGCAGGCGCACAGGACGATACCGAACAGCCGCTTCATTCAATCACCACCGCCGCGTACGGCACGCGGCCGACGGGGATCGTCTTGACAGGCCTCGCCGCAGCCACGTCGATCACCGTGAGATCGTCGCTCAGCCCATTGCAGACCAAAAGCCGTGACTCCGCCTTGTCCAGCGCAACGTTCCATGCGCGCTTGCCCACCAGCACAAGGTCGGTGACCTTGCGCGTGGCCACGTCGACGAATGCGACATGGTTGGCACGGCCGAGCGCGACGAAGGCTCTTTTGCCGTCGCGCGTCATTGTCAAACCCACTGGGGTGATGTCCGTGGATCGGGCACCGGGCAGCTTGAACTCGATGGTACCGATCAGCGAGTAGTCGCGTGTGGACAGCACGCTGACCGACGCCCCCATCTCGTTGCTCACCCACAGCTGTGAGCCGTTGGCTGTGAGCGCGAAGCGGCGAGGCCGCGCACCGACCTTGACGTTGCGCACGACTTTGGCGCTGGCGGTGTCGATGACATGCACGAGGTTTGCCACCTCGGATGTCACCCACACGGTCTTTCCGTCAGGCGAGACCTTCACGCCTTCGGGCTCCTTGCCCACCGGAACACTGGCCTTGATCTGGCCGCTAGCGACGTCGATGAACGACAGGGCACCTTCGTCTTCGTTGGAGACATACAGTGTTTTGCCATCGGGGGAGAGGTCGAAGGCCTCAGGATCGTCGCCGAGGTTCAGGCGCCGCACTGACTTGCGCGCGGCGATGTCGATCACGTCAGCCACGTTGCCGTCGCCGCAGGCCACGATCAGGTGCCTGCGGTCGGGCATTAGCTGCATGTGCCTCGGCCGCTTGCAGGTGGGGATGGTGCCGGTGACGGTGAGGCTTGCGAGATCAATGACGGTCAGCGCGTGGTCTTTCTCGCTGGATACGAAGGCCATGCCCTGCGCTTGAGCCGGTTGGACTTGAGTCAGGAAAGCGGCGAACAGCAGCGCCGCGGCAGATTTCTTCATGCGGTAGCCTCCAAGAAACCGTGCTCGAGCGAACGGCCGCCGAGCGCGCGTGTGACTTCTTCGGGCGTGCCGTCCGCCAGCATGCGGCCTCGATGAAGCAACAGCACGCGATCGGCATATGCCGTCTCTTCGACAAGGTGCGTGGCCCACAGCACGCTGCTGCGGCGCTGTCGCACATCCTCGCGCAGCGCGGCCAGCAGGTCGCGGCGTGACTTCGGGTCGAGCCCGACGGTGGGCTCGTCCATCAGAAGCAGTAGCGGCCGATGCAGCAGCGCACGCACGAGCTCGACTTTGCGCCGCTGGCCACCGGAAAGCGCGCGGGTTGGGCGATCCAGCATGTCCTCAAGATCCAGCAACGCACAGCCTTCGTTGATGCGTTCGTCAGCCATCTTGCGCGCGATGCCGTGCAGGTCCGCATGCAGGCGCAGGTTGCGTAGCACCGAAAGGTCCAGGTCCAAAGAGATCTGCTGGAACACCACACCCATGCTCCGCAAAGCCTGAATGGGCTCATCGCGCAGCACATGGCCGGCGACCTCGATCTCTCCGGCGTCGGGAGCGAAAAGGCCCGTGAGAATTTGGAACAGCGTGGACTTCCCTGCGCCGTTGGGCCCGAGCAGCATCGCAAAGCAGCCGGGGGGCAGCGAAAAGCTCAGGTTCGCCAACGCCTGCCGATCCCCGTAGCGCTTCTCTAGGCCGCGGACCTTCAGCATGTCAATTCCCCGTCGATGTAGCGCTGCGAGTTGCGGTCGCTGCGGTAGACAAGGGGAGATCCGCGCGCCGCGCTGGGTACGAAGGTCAACGGCTGCCCGGCAGCCGACGACTGCGCTCGGCTGACGATGCCCTGGACAATGCCATGCTGGGGGCTCTTCGGGCACACCGGGTCGGTGGCCTCCGCCGAGCCGGTCAGCAGATATGCCTGGCAGCGGCAGCCACCATGGTCGCGTTCGCGCTCGTCACAGCTGCCGCACGTGGGGCTCATCCATGCGGTACCTCTGTAGCGGTTGAACATGTCGCTCGAGTACCAGATGTCGTACAGGGACTGTGTCTGCACGAGAGGCACCTCGAGAGGCAGCATGCGCGCGCTGTGGCAAGGCAGCGCCGCGCCGTCGGGCGCTACCAGCAGGAACACCGAACCCCAGCCGTTCATGCAGGCCTTCGGCTTGTGTTCCGCATAGTCGGGCGAGACCCAGTAGATCTTCATGCGGCCGGCGAGACGCTCTTTGTGCTGCTCGACGATCGCCTCGGCTGCGGTCAGCTCGTCGGGCTTGGGCATCAGCCCATCCCGGTTCAGCCATGCCCAGCCGTAGTACTGGGTGTTCGCGAGCTCGAGGAACTCTGCGCCAATGTCTTCGGCCATCGCGATGATGCGATCCACGTGCGGCAGGTTGTAGCGATGCATCACGCAGTTGAGCACCATTGGATAGCCGAGCTTCTTGATAATGGCCGCCACCTTGGCCTTCAGATCGAAGGTGCGCGTCGACGAGAGGAAGTCGTTGAGCTCGCGCGTCGAGTCCTGGAACGAGAGCTGGATATGGTCGAGCCCCGCGTCCTTCAGTGCCTTCGCGCGCGCTTCGGTGAGGCCGACGCCCGAGGTGACCAGGTTGACGTAAAAGCCGAGCCGGTGCGCATGGGCGACGATGACTTCGAGATCGTCGCGCAGCAGCGGCTCGCCGCCCGATAGTCCAAGCTGGACCGCGCCAAGCGCGCGGGCCTGATCGAGCACGTCGAGCCAGGCCGCGGTGTCGAGCTCCTTGCGGTGCGCCGCGTAGTCGAGCGGGTTCGAGCAGAACACGCAGTGCAGCGGGCAGCGGTAGGTCAGCTCTGCCAACAGCCAGA
This sequence comes from Ramlibacter sp. 2FC, assembly GCF_005503345.1. NCBI lineage: Bacteria > Pseudomonadati > Pseudomonadota > Betaproteobacteria > Burkholderiales > Comamonadaceae > Ramlibacter > Ramlibacter sp. 2FC. The sequence continues at coordinate 24,999 of NZ_SCMM01000023.1, read as the reverse complement.
GCGGCGGGCCGGGCCGCGCGGCCGCGTCAGACGAGCCAACCGCGTTCATGGGCGTCAACCAGAAAATCGCAGACGTCGGCGCGCACGTCGGCCGGGGCGAAATCGCGCTCGACGTCCGCGATGAGCTGCTCGATGGACGTGGCGCCGTCGCAGCGGCGCAGGATCTCGGCGGCGGTGGCGTTGAGCTTCACCATGCCTTCTGGATACAGCAACACCCAGCACTGTTGCGCCGGCTCGTGTTGCAGCCGGTACAGGGCGGACACCGTCGGCCGGTGTTCGGGGCGCAGCGGCTTCATGGCCGCTGCTCCGGCGCGAGATCGTCCGGGTAGGCGCGCTCGATCGCATCGAGCATCGACCAAAGCACGTCGAGCTTGAACTGCACAATGTCGAGCGCGCGCTGTTGCCGCTCACGCGTGCAGCACCAGTCGCGCGCGATCTGCAGGCCGTGTTGGACATCGCGGGCAGCCAGCGGGATGCGGCTGCGGAAGTAGGCGAGGCCTTCTGCTTCGATCCACGGGTAGCATGTCGGCCATGTGCTCAGACGGTCCGCATGGATCTTCGGCGCGAACATTTCGGTGAGCGACGAGATCGCAGCTTCCTGCCACGACGCCTGCCGCGCGAAGTTCACATAGGCCTGGACCGCGAAGCGTACGCCCGGCACGACGAGCTTTTGCGACCATAGCATGTCGCGGGTGAGGCCCACCGCCTCGCCCAGGCGCACCCAGGCCTCGATCCCGCCGGCGGCGGCATCCAGGTAGTCGCCATGGCCGTCGTGATCGAGCACACGCTGAATCCAGTGGCGCCGCGCGTCTCGATCAGGGCAGTTCGACAGGATGGCTGCATCCTTGATCGGGATGCAGACCTGGTAATAGAAGCGGTTGGCCACCCATCCGCGAACCTGGAATGGCTGAAGCTCGCCACGGTTGAGCCGCTGGTTGAACGGATGGTGAATATGGTAGCCGCTTTCCTTGGCGCGCAGCCGAGACTCAAATTCGGGGGCCGACCAGGACGCCTCGTTCGCTACGCGTTCCAGCACCGCATTCATAGTTCGATCTCCATGCCGTCGTGTGCGACTTCGATGCCTCGGGCTTGCAGCTCGCGACGCTGATCGCTGTCTTCGTCGAGGATCGGGTTGCTGTTGTTGATGTGGATGAGCACCTTGCGCCGGGCGGGCAGCGACGCGAGTGTGGTAACCATGCCTTGCGGCCCGCTTTGCGGCAGGTGGCCGAGGGCCTTTGCGGTTTTGGGCGCGAGGCCGGCGGCAATCATCTCGTCGTCGGTCCAGAAGGTGCCGTCGACCATCACGCAGGTGGCGCTTTGCATCGCACTCAGCTCGTGCTCCCCGATTTGCGCGAGCCCGGGCGCATAGAACAAGCACTCTCCCGTGACGGGGTCATCCACCACAAGGGCGATGTTGTCGCCGACCACGGGGTTGTTTCGATGCGGAGAATAGGGCGGCGCCTTGCTTGGAATCGCCAGTGCGCGGAAGCGCAGCGCCGGGGCCGCATCGATGTGGAACTCCGCTGTCACATCGGCGTCGCCGACCGGCAACGGGTGCCAGCGCACGCCGCAGTAGTGCTGCAGTGTCGGGAGAATGGGCAGGCCGGCGCTCAGGTCCTCGAATACGCAGGGAGTGCAGTACAGCTCGATCGGTGGGCCTTCGCGAAGGCTGAGCAGGCCGGTGACGTGGTCGATCTGTGCGTCCATCAGCACCACGGCCTCGATGGGGGTGTGCCGTGGCGCGCTGCGCGGATGTAGTGACGGCGAATGGCGTATCTGTTGTCCGAGATCCGGCGACGCGTTGAGCAACACCCAACGCTGCCCATCCTGCGACACTGCGATGGAGCTTTGTGTGCGCGGCCGGGCCTGCAGGCTGCCGCTGCGCACGCCAGCGCACAGAGCGCAGTTGCAATTCCACTGGGGATAGCCGCCGCCGGCGGCCGAGCCGAGTACGAGAATTTTCATGGTCTGACAAGCTGGACGGCGGTGCACTTACGCACACCGCCGCCCCGGGGACGCATCAACGCGCCGAGATGTACATGGTGATCTCGAAGCCGAAGCGCAGGTCTTGATACTGAGGCTTAGTCCATTGCATGGTTTCTCTCCTTGGTGAGGTTGGAAAAGCGCGATCGGCCCTATGCCGCTCGCGAGCCCTTCAAAGTGAAGGACATTGGGGAATCGCTTGCCTGCTCTCCGTAATATCAGCAGGCTGCTGATGACGCAGTTCTGGATTTTGAAATCCGCTGATCAAGCACTTGTTTGCTCAGCGTGCGGATTGGCCTGGAAAATCAAAGCAGCAATCTTTCTCTGTATCAGCCCGAGAACAACTCCGATCGTCATCGACGCCGGAACAATAATCAGAACATTATCGAGCCCGAAGCTGGTCAGAGGACCCATGTCAAACTTGCCTGGCGTTTGCGTCAGGAAGGCAAACGCAGAAGCGAACCCATAAAATACCGCCGGGATGATCTTGAAGGCTTGGAACTTGGAAAGGCTGATAATGATCGGCACAACCACGGCCACCAGAGCTGCGGCAGCGAGCGGCATAGGCAGAGGGGTCGTATTCACCAACAGGGCGATCGATACATTCCAAGCGAGAAAGGTGCCGAAGCAAATAGCAATCAGCGTCCTCCCCACCACGCCATCGGAGTCTCCGGAATGGTGCAGTCCAGCCCACCCAATGAGAGCGGCCCATATCAGCAGCCCGGGGAAAGACAAAAATTCCCATGTTGCAATCGATGCAACAATCGCGCCAGCAATCGCATAGGAACGAATCATGGATATCTCCTTGTATTAATTAAGGTAGCACCGACCACCACTGAAGCTGCAGCACATGCCAGACACTCAGAAAATAGAACATTTCCAATCATATAGACTGGGCGCTATTTGACATCCCGCAGACTGACGATGAATGCGGTCAACTGCCAAATCTGTTCCTCCGTCAATCCGCTCTTCCAGGGTGGCATGACTGAGGAGCCGCGGACACGGCCGTTGGAAATGGTGTTGAAGATGACTTGAGGCTCGAGATCTTTGCGGTTTTGTAGCGTTGCTCCTTTGCCGCCTATGCCATCTTGACCGTGACAGTAGAAACATGCCTGGTTGAAGCGTTTCTTCCCCGCCGCGATAAGTTGAGGGTCGTTCAGATCCGGCGGGACTTGGGCATGCGCCATCGTCCCAAGCAAAAGCAATAACGCGACCGCACCGCGTCGGATGGGCTGTGCAAGACGCTCCTTGCTTACAACCTCTTTGGTAACATCACTCGTTTTCACACGTTTCTCACATCGAACGGAAATCGGGAAAGTGACGAAATTTCTTTCGCACTTTCCCTTCCAAGCTATCGATACGCTCCGCGCATCAATCCACAGTAAAGGCGATCAGCGCTGAGCCGCCGTTCACCTTTCTCAGCTCGGGAAAGGCCGTGGGGAGGAAGTCGGCGGCGTGAGAGCCCAAGCCAGTGGGGACGACGACGTACTGCTTACCGCCGGCCGAGTAGCTCACGATACCTCCACGCACGCCGGAGCCTGCGTAGAAGCTCCACAGCACGTTGCCCTTGTCAGCGTCGTAGGCATTGATTTGACCAGTCACCTCGGCGTTGAACACCAGGCCCCCGCCGGTCGCCAGCACCCCGCCCAGACCCGGCATCGAGTAGCGCACGCTCCATTTTTTCTTGCCGGTGACGGGGTCGACGGCATCAAGCCAGCCCGTCGCTTCTTTCCCCGGAGGCGCAATGACCTTTGCGCTGTCCACCCCGAAGTAGAGTTGCGACAGAGGCAGGGCGTTCGGGTCCTGTTTGCCCGCCACGACGGTGTTGCAAGCCTCGAACCTGTTCGTGTACCAGAGGCCGGTCTTGGGACTGAAAGCGCCCTGGTTCCAACTGCGCCCGCCCAGGAGCGAGGGGCAAATCAGAGTTTCCTTTCCGACAACCGGCTCGTTCCTGCCGATCAGTTCTCCCGTCTTGGGGTCGATTCCCTTGACGAAATTGATGTTCTCGACGAAGGGCCAGACATTGGCGATCTTCCCGGTGTTGCGTTCGTAGACGAATGCGTAACCGCTCTTGTTCGGGTGAAGCAGCAGCTTCTTCCCATCTCGCTCGAACAAGACCGATTCGAAGGGCGAATCGAAGTCCCACACATCGTGCGGAATCTCCTGGTGGTGCCATTTGAGTTTGCCGGTCTTGGCGTCCAGCGCGAGCAGAGTGCTCGTGTACAGGTTGTCTCCCTTCCGATCCTCGCCGTAGTAGTCCGGGGCAGGGTTGCCTGTGCCGATATAGACGGTGTCGGTCTCCGCGTCGTAGGTGCCTGGCAACCAGGCGCCGCCCCCGCCGGTCTCGCCCGACTTCCCTGGCCAGCTGGCCTCGGCATTCCGGATTGTGTCGAATTCCCAGAGCTTCTTGCCGGTTTCGATATCAACCCCGTAAATCGCCCCACGCTGGGCAATATCCCCCCCGGTCGGTCCAGCCACCAGCACGGAACCGGCCAAAGTCGGAGGCGAGGTGAAGTTGGCACCCTTTTTCGCCCTTGTATCGAGAAGTTGGGTGACCCAGATTTCCTTGCCGGTCTTCTGGTCGAGCGCGACAAGGCGCCCGTCGAGCGTGGCGAGGAAGACCTTGCCGGCAGCCACGGTTACCCCGCGGCTGGAGGCCGAGAAAAACACCTCGTGGGCGACCGGATCCAGCTTGGCCTGGTAGCGCCACAGCTCCTTGCCGGACTTCGCATCCAGCGCCTGCACCTTGTTGTTGGCCGAGACGTAGTAGAGCACGCCGTCGATCGCGATGGGCGTGGCCTGCAGGCCGCCGGTGACGTCGCCAGGCTGGTGAATCCACGCCACCTTCAGCCGCTTGACATTGGACTTGTTGATCTGATCAAGCGGGCTGTAGCGCCACGACTTGTCGTTGCCGTGATAGAGCGGCCAGTCGCCAGGTTTGCCGGCCGCGACGGCCGCCAGCGCGGTCGAAAGGCTGGCGAGGGTAAGTGCCGCAGCAATTGCGATGGTCGTTCGCCCGCGACCCACCGGTTGTCGAGCCTCATCATGAGCCTTGGTACTGTTGAACATTCTTAATGTCTCCTTTTCGTGGTCAATGGCGCTTTAGAAACTGGAATGGTTGAAGTGCTTCGTGAGTTCGTTACAAGAGACGTTCTGCACACCTTCAACAAGCTTGAGTAACTCTGTTTAGACCCGACAGGATCGGATAGTCCGTATAGCCCTCCTCGGTGCCTCCGTACCAGCCGATCGGGCGCGGCTCGTTGTAGGGGCCTCCGCACCGATCGGCGCCTCGGGTCACGTACCTTAGGAAGTTCTGCTTAACGACCCAAGGCTCGGCGAATTTCAGGCATCACCTCCTGCGACAGGAGCGTCATGCTTTCCCATTCACGAGAACGGTTGGCACCCGATCCATCCATGGCTGCCATCAGCAGCCCGCCGAACGGTCCCGTTCGCTCTCGGAATGCAAGAAGCTTCTCTGTGACGGTCTTGGGCGATCCATAGATCACCATGCTCTTGATCAGCTGCTCGACAGTGATTTGGTCGTCGGGTTGCTTCGGATCATCCTTCATGACAGCCGTATAGTTGACCGCCAGCAAGACCTTCCAGAGGTACTCGAAGTAGTAGTAGTTGCTGCCGTCGGGATCCAACACGCGGTCCAGCGCTTCGGCGTCGCTGCGCGCGATAACGATGTTGCGGGCCACGCGCCAGCTCTCACCGTTCACAGGACGTCCTGCAGCTTCACAACCCTCCAGGTACTTCTTCCAGTGACTGGCGATCACGTATTCCGGGCAAAAGTTTGCGCTCATGGGACCCCAGCCACGCATGGCTGCTGTCTTGACGCTGTCTGAGAACGGCGACATGGCCGTCATCATGATGGGAGGATGGGGTTGCTGGAAGGGTTTGGGAATGAAGCCCACGCCCAGTTCAGGAATGACCGTGTCTGCCAGCTTGATTTTCCAGTGCTTGCCATCGATGTGGTACGGGGGATCCTGACTCCAGAGCTTCAGGATCGTATCGATCGACTCCATCATCCGCTCGGTGCGATAGGCGCCGTCGAGAACGTCAAACAGCTCCATATCACTTGCCAGTCCGCCCGGCCCGATGCCGAACATGAGGCGGCCACGGCTGAGGTGATCAAACTGAGATACCTCGGCGGCGACCACGGCCGGGTGATGGTTCGGCAGAGCGATGACCCCAGTACCGAATCGAATGTTCCTGGTCCGGTGAATCAGCGACGCCAGAAACATCATCGGAGCGGAGATAGGCTCCGTCGTGCACGATATGTGTTCGCCGATCCAGGCCTCGTCGAAGCCCATTTGATCGGCATGGATGATTCGATCTGCGTCCTCTTCGTAGGTCTCCGCTGTGGGGCGGGTCGGTGGATGCAGCGGCATACCGAAAAGTCCAAGCTTCATGTGAGTTCTCCTCTTTGGGTGGAAAGGTGCGCATTGACTGCGCGGGTTGGGAATCCTGTAGAAAGCGGCGCTGCCACTTCCTTCGGCATTCAGTGCAGCGTCGAGTTCACTGCCGCGATAACGCGGCCTGTTGACCTGCCAACCAGACCAGCGGCCTCGCCGTCGACGGACCGGCCTTTGGCATCGGCGCGTAATGAACCTGTCGAACAAGCCCGATAAACAAGCTGTGTGTGCCGTAGTCCGTGACGAGGTCCACTTCACATTCAATCGATGCGGCTGCGTCTGGCAACCACGGCAAGCGGCGGCCGTCTGCGGCCCAGGCATCATTCCAGCTGTCGGCCCGGAAGCGCTGGTCACGAAGTGCCGTGGTGGAGAAGGTCTTGAGAAGCTCGCTCTGCGACTCGGAAAGCAGGTTGATGCAGAACCTCTTTGAGCGCAGCAGCACGGGGTGCAGGCCCGCGTTTCGATTGACAGCGATCAACATGGACGGTGGTTCCATGGAAACGGAGATCACCGAAGAAGCCACCATGCCGTGGGGTGACCCATCGGCGTCACGGCTGGTGATGATCGTGACCGACGCTGCAAGCCGGCGCATGGCCTCACGGAAGTCGTCCCCGATCTCCAGAGGAAGATCGGGAGCAAGTTGAGCTGGACTGTCGATTAACACGGTGTTGTCTCCTGGCGTATTTCCAGTTCATTACTGGACCGTACGCCTTGAAGACACGCCAAAGTCGTGCCAATCGTCGGTTCAATAAAAATCAACAACTTGCACGAGTCGATCTGTCGCAGCTCCTGGACCTTGCGACACCGGGGTGTCGCAGACGGCCAGGACTGCGACACTTTCCGGGGTCTCGTGCCCACATTGCCTCGCAGTGGATAGGCTCCAGTTTCTGGACGTATTTAGGGGAAGACCTAATGGCGAAGGTGATCCTTCTCAGGCTAGAGTCCAAAGCCGGTCTTTGGGGAAAATCAGGAGTCGCATACATGCCCATCAGTGCACAACCTGACGTCAGTCTGTCCCGGAAAGACTTCACCAGCATCTTTGGCCATCGCAAGGCTGAGCCGAATGAGGAAGTGCGTTCCTCTTGGCTGCGCAGCCTTTCCGAACACAAGCTCGATCCCGATCGAGTGATCGATCCAGAGGTGCTTACATTCACCGAGCTTGTTGAGCATCGCGCACCGATCGAAGAGTTGAGTGCACTTTGTCTGCCTGAGATTGACCGGCTGCTGCACCGTGTGATGGAGCATGCGGAAGTGGTCATGCTTTCGGATGCCCAGGGTGTGGTCATCCAGTATCGGAGCACGGCCTCTTCCATCGACAAATACTCTGGTTTGCGGGTGCTGCCAGGCTCCATATGGACCGAAGATCGCCAGGGCACCACCGGTGTCGGCCTGTGCCTGCGGGAGCAACGCCCACTCTCCGTGGTTCAGGATGAGCACTTCGCGTCGAGGCTGTCCTCGTTGAGTTGCACTGTGGCTCCAATTTTTGGATGCGAGGGTCGGCTCGCTTGCGTGCTCAACGTCACCTCGATGCAAGACACCGGTCATGCTGTCCAGTCGATGATTCGCGAACTGGTCGCCAGTTCGGCCAGACGAATCGAAAATCTCTACTTCGACCGGCGCCACGCCCGTCGCCGCGTACTTCGACTGTCCAGATACGACGACTTTCTCGATGGGGCTGCCGAAGCACGGCTGGCGCTGGATGACAACGGTCGCATCATTGACGCCACGCCGTTCGCCAGCAAATTGTTGGTTCGCGCCGATGGCGGCGCTGCCGTGGAGGATCTTTTCGGGAAGAAGTTTTCTTCGATCGCAGGGGTGGTTGACCTTGAGCGATCGATTGAACTTGATGGCTCGACGATCAAGAGCAAAGGGGGAGCGCTGCATTTCAAGCTGCACGAGCCAGCAAAAAAGCGCCCCATGAACAACTATGTCAACAATGCTTCTGCGTTGTCCTCGCGCAGCAAGTTCAGCCCTGCATCCAGCCTTCAGCAGGCGCCATCACTGACCGAAATTCTGGGCACCGATCCACAGGTTGCTGAACAGCTCAAGGTTGCCCAGCGTGTTTATGCACGATGCCTACCTCTCCTGCTGCAGGGCGAAAGTGGCGTTGGCAAGACGCTGCTGGCCAAGTCGTTACATCTGTCGGGGCCCCACAGCAATGGCAACTTTGTCGCGATCAATTGTGCAGCGATCCCCCATGACCTCATCGAGAGCGAGTTGTTTGGCTACCGACCAGGATCGTTTACTGGCGCAGCCAAGCAAGGGTCGCCAGGGCGGCTGGTTGCGGCCAATGGAGGAACCCTCTTCCTCGACGAAATAGGTGATATGCCCTTGCCTCTTCAGGCGCGGTTGCTGCAAGTTTTGTCAGAGGGCGAGTTCGTTCCGGTCGGTGGTGTGGCGCCGGTCAAAGTCAGCTTTGCCTTGATCACAGCCAGCCTGCGTGACCTGCCCCCCTTGGTTCGCGACGGAAAGTTTCGCGAAGATCTCTTCTTCCGTATCAATGGCGCCAGCTTGCATCTGCCGCCATTGCGCGCAAGAAAGGACCGGGCACGACTGATCGAGGAGGCCTTCTGGTCGGCTGCATCCCAGGCCGCTCAACCGGTTTGTGAACTGACTTCCGAAGTCATGGACTTGCTCATGAGCTATAGCTGGCCGGGCAACATGCGTGAACTGCAGCATGTCGCCAAGTTCGCTGTGGCCATCAGTGAGTCTTCCATCATTGATCTCGCAGCCCTTCCCATTGGACTCAGGGGCCAGGACACCGATGCTGATGCGACGGTGCAGAACCTGAAGTCCCGTCTCGATGCAGACATCATCTTTGCTGCGCTGACAAGCGACAACTGGAACGTCTCTGCCACGGCCAAGAAGCTCGGCATTTCGAGGGCGACGCTTCACCGCAAGATCGTTGAATTTGAGCTTCAACGGCCAAAGCATCGCTCTTGACATTTCGCATCGCCGCGTTGCCCCCTCTCAGTCGTTCATCACAGCGATTGAACGAACGTTCAGGTAGGCATCCAAGGCCTCTTGACCGCCTTCGGTGCCATACCCGGAATCCTTGATGCCGCCAAAGGGCATTTCGGCCGAAGTCACCGCCGAGGTGTTGATCCAGAGCAGGCCCACCTCGAGCGCCCTGGAAAGAATGTCGGATGTTTTGAGAGATCGCGTATAGGCATAGCCGGCCAATCCGTAGGAGAGTCGGTTGGCCTCAGTGAGGGCTTCTTCGAGTGTGTCAAAAGAGCGTATCGGTGCGATCGGCCCAAAGGGCTCTTCGTTGAACACCTTCGCATCCAATGGAACGTCGGCCAATACGGTTGGGCTCCAAAAGTTCCCGTCCGAACCTATGCGATGACCTCCCGTCAGCACAGACGCACCGCGTGCAACGGCGTCGCTCGTGAGTTCTTCCATGGCCTTGACGCGCCTCTCGTTGGCCAGCGGCCCTATCTGCGAGTCTTCCTTCAGGCCATCGCCCACGAGCAGGTTCTCCGTCTGCCTGACAAACTCGGAAGCAAAATCCTTCGCAATGCTTCGGTGCACCAGAAACCGGGTCGGACAGATGCAGATCTGACCCGCATTCCGGTATTTGCCCATCACCGAGGTCTTGACGGCGCGCTCCAGGTCAGCGTCCTCACACACGATCACGGGAGCATGCCCACCGAGTTCCATGGTCACACGTTTCATGTGCTGGCCAGCCAGTGAAGCCAGTTGCTTGCCGACGGCCGTAGAGCCCGTGAAGGACATCTTGCGAATGAAAGGATGCTTGATCAGATAGCTGGATATTTCCGCGGGGTTGCCAAACACGAGTCCAAGCACCCCAGGAGGAAGCCCGGCGTCGGCAAAGGCCTTGATCAAGGCGGCGGGACTGGCAGGGGTTTCCTCCGGTGCCTTGACCAGCATCGAACAGCCGGTCGCGAGACCAGCACCCAGTTTGCGGGCCAGTTGGTTGACAGGAAAGTTCCACGGGGTGAAGGCAGCCACCGGGCCAACGGGATCGCGCACCACCATCTGCCGCAGGGCGAGACTCGAGCGAGAAGGCACCAGACGCCCGTAGACGCGCGTTCCCTCCTCCGAAAACCATTCAATGATGTCGGCGGCAGCCAGCACTTCCGCGGTGGCCTCTCTCAAGGGCTTACCTTGCTCCATCGTCAGGTATGTCGCGATTTCACTGGACCGTTCCCTGATCAGCACCGCAGCCTTCCGCATCAGCTTTCCTCTCTCGCTGGGCGTCATGTTGCGCCATGTCTCAAACCCTTTTTGTGCTGCTGCAACCGCTTCGTCCAGGTCATCCAGGCAAGCGTGGGCCACGCGCCCGATTTCCTGTCCACTGGCAGGATTGACTACTGGCAAGGTCTTGCCATCTCGGCTTTCACGCCAGATGTTGTTGACAAAGAGAAGGGTGTCTCCGTAGCTCATGCTTTTCCTTTCGTGTGAGTGCTTGACCGCGCATTTCGCGTCCTTCACATGCACGCGAACAACGTGCCAGCTGCTTTGCGCATGAAAGATAGACACGACACGGATGATTTGTGTCGCAAGAACCGGGGTTGCGACACTTGGCTGTCGCAATTGACGCATCTAGAGACCGAGGCCCTTCCTAAGTCCTTGATTTTGAAAGTCACCGTCCGGCGGCACGCATCTGGCTAGTTTGAACAGCAGCAGAACCTACCCTGCTGCATATTCAGACTAAGGAGACATGTATGCCCTTCAACACCATTGAGGAAGCCCTGGCAGCGCTCGCCAAGGGACAGATGATCGTCGCGGTCGACGACGAGGATCGGGAAAACGAGGGGGACCTCATCCTTGCGGCAGAGCATGCCACCACAGAGGCCGTGGCGTTCATGGTGCGGCACACGAGCGGCATGCTCTGCGTGGCTCTTCAAGGTGAACGCCTGGATGAACTGGAGTTGCCCCTGATGGTGGAGCGGAACTCGGACTCCATGCAAACGGCCTATACCGTTACCGTCGACTATCGGCACAACACCACCACAGGAATTTCCGCAGCGGATCGTTCGTCTACGATTCGTGCATTGGTTGACCCTCAGGCATCTGCATCGGATTTCAACCGACCTGGTCATGTTTTCCCATTGCGCGCGGTGGAAGGCGGCGTGCTTCAGCGCCCGGGGCACACCGAGGCGACGGTGGACTTGACGCTGCTTGCAGGTCTGCGTCCTGGCGGTGTACTGGCCGAAATCGTCAATGACGACGGTTCCATGGCGCGTCGCAAAGATCTGGAGGTGTTCGCCAAGACCCATGGGCTGCTCATCATCACGATTTCCGATCTGGTGAACTATCGGCTGAAGCAAGCGCAAGTGCACAAAGAATCACAGGCACGCATTCCTACGCGTCACGGTATGTTCACAGCGCTGGTCTACAAATCGCCAGCCAGTCCACATGAACACCTCGCCTTGGTCATGGGCGACGTGCAAGGCCAAGAGAACGTTCTCGTGAGGGTTCACTCCGAATGCCTGACTGGCGATACGTTCGGTTCCCTGAGGTGTGATTGTCAACAGCAGCTGCAAGCTTCGCTGGCGGCTGTAGGACGAGAGGGACGAGGTGTCGTGCTCTATCTGCGGGGGCACGAGGGTCGCGGCATCGGTCTCACGCACAAACTGCGTGCTTACGCATTGCAGGATGACGGGTTTGATACCGTTGACGCCAACCTCAAACTGGGGCTTCAGGTGGACGCCCGCGACTACACGGTAGGAGCCAAGATACTGCAGGATCTGGGCATCACGAGCATGCGCTTGTTGACCAACAACCCTGCCAAGTACCGCTGCATTGCTGAATTCGGGCTGCGCATATCAGAGAAGGTGGCGCTTCACACTCCACCAACCAGGGAGAACCTCGCCTATCTGGAGACCAAGCAGAGAAGGATGGGGCACACCTTGCAAGAGTCTCTGAGTCAAGCCGTCGTTTGAGCTGAAATCGGTTGTTCCCGGAGGGCTGGGAAGCGGGAGGCTGATAGCCGAGGGCGGAATGAGGCGGGTACGTGCAGCGCACCGCGACCAGCAGCGCAGCGAGCTGCGCGAGCCGCAATGGCTGCTCATCGAGTGGCGCGAGGGCCACGACGAACCGCTGAAGTACTGGTTGTCCACGTTGCCCGAAGACACGCCGCTGCAGCGCATGGTGTTTGAAGCCAAGATGCGCTGACGCATCGAGCGCGACTACCAGGATCTCAAGCAGGATCTGGGCCTCGGACAGTACGAAGGCCAGGGCTGGCGCGGCATTCACCATCACGCCAGCCTCAGCATTGCCGCGTACGGCTTCCTGCTCGCGCAACGGCTGCAGCATCCCGACGAGATCGACGGTAAAAAACTCCGGCCGTCAAGTGCCTGCCCTACCCACGCATTACAAACCTCGGGGAAGCCAAGAGGGCGCAGCGCCACGTCCCATCCTCCATCACGAGCTTGCGATTGCGTATCGGCGCTCTGCTGGCTCGTGACCTGCCCCGGTGTCCCTCTTGTCTTCGGCATCAACGAGCACCAAATATCTAACACAGTAAAACTAGTAACCCGCTCGCTTATCAACAACGTTGCTCAAAGGAAGACCTTGACTGAAACGGGCAAGGTTGTCGCGAAAGATGGTGAAAGAACGTTCGTACGTCTCCCATGTCGTAGCGCCATTGTGCGGGGTCACGATGGTGTTTGGCGCTGTCCAAAATGGGCTTCCTGGCGGAAGCGGCTCCTCGGTGTGCGCATCCAGCCCCGCACCGGCGATCCAGCCTTCGTTGAGCGCGCGCAGCAAGGCATCGTCGTCCGCAATGCCACCACGGGAGAAGCAGATGTAGTGCGCCGTCCTCTTCATCCGCCGAAATTCGGCCTCACCCAGCATCCCCCGTGTCTCTGGCGTCAGCGGAGCGGCGTTGACCAGTACGTCGCATTCCTGCAGGAACAAATGCAGGTCGGAAATGGGGAAGACCTGGTCGAAGTTCTGGAGAGCCCTGCCGGAGCGGCTGACGCCAAGCACACGCATATGGAAAGCCTTCGCCTTGATCGCCAAATCCTGACCGGAATGGCCGGTCCCGAGGATGCCCACGGTCTTTCCACACAATTCCGAATGCGTCCTGCGCTCCCACTTCCTGGCGCGCTGGCTATCGAACCACTTCATGGCGTCGCGGTTCAGAAGAAGCATCAGCATCATCGCGTGCTCGGCAAGCGGAATGGCTCCGTTTCCCTTGGAGCATGTGAATAGGACGTCGCTGTCGACCAGCGTCGGAAACAGCTGATGGTCGGGCCCCGCCAGCCAGCTGTGCAGCCACTTGAGCGACGACGCACGCTGGAACAGCGGTTCGGACAGCCGGCCGGCAATGACGTCGGCATCCGCGACGAACGGCTCCATCTCCTCCTCGCTCGTGAAGGAGCGAATCTCGGCAAGGGGCGCGACCGCCCGCAGTTCTGCAAGCCTCGTCTCATCGACTTGCGAAAACGGCGGATTGACCAGTACGAGGGGATTCCTCTTCCTCATTGGGGCACCTTGATCTTCATCAGGGTAAGGGCAGTCAGGTGGGCATGGCAGGCGCATGGTCACGCACGTACTGGGCGATGACTCCGCGGAAATCGAGATCGGCCGACAGGCCCAGCCGCTCGGCGCGATCGCTTTGAAAGCGCGCCGGCCAACCACCGACGATGCGTTCGATCGCCGGGTCACGCTGGAAGCGCACGCGCTGCGTGGCCGCTGTGCCGCCGACCTCCTGCAGCGCGGCCAGCATCTCGCCGATCGTCACAGTCAGAGCCGGCAGGTTCAGCGCGGTGCGTCCGCCGAAATCCTCCCGCGGGGCTTCGGCCACCGTGAGGATGCCGGCCACGGTGTTTGCCGGCGAGGCCAGTGCCACCGCGGTGTCGGGACTGACGGGGCAGATTGCCTCGACGCCGGCCAGCGGCTCGCGCACGATGCCGGAGAGGAAACTGGAGGCCGCGCCGTTGGGTCGGCCAGGCCGCACTGACACGGTCATCAGTCGGGCGCAGCGGCCGTCGATGTAGCCCTTGCGCGTGTAGTCGCTCACCAGTTGCTCGCACACGAACTTGTGGATGCCGTAGCTCGATTGCGGCGTGGGCAGCGTGCGGTCGTCCACCACCGCCGGCAGCGGCAGTGCGGGGTCGGAGCCGTACACCGCCACCGACGACGAGAAGAAGAACAGGGGCGCGAGGCCGCTGCGCTGTGCCTGCACGCGACAGGCGTCCAGCAACGCCCGCGTGGCGTCGAGATTGGAGCGCAGTCCCAGCTCGAAGTCGGCTTCGCATTCGGCGGAGACAGCAGAGGCGAGGTGGAACACTGCGTCCACCGGTGCGTCCATCAGCGCGGGCAGCTGCGCCAGCAGGTCGCCCGCCCGGGAGCATACGCGCGGATCTGCGAGCAGCTGCGGGTCGCGGGTTTCCACCAGGTCGGCCAGCAGCAGGGAATCGATGCGCTCGCCGCGCAGGGTGCCGCGCGCCAGGAGCTCGCGCGCCAGCAGCGAGCCCAGGAATCCGGCACCGCCGGTGATCATCACTTTCATTCCTGTGTGTCCTTGTAGGTTTGGGGCCAGGCGACGCAGCCAGGTGCGGTTCACCGTGCTTTCGCCCGGCGTGTCATGGCGGCGGCCATGCTATTCGACATCCAGCTGTAGCGCGGTGTATTCGAGCAATTCGGGAAGCTTCACGTTCACCGTGAGGCAGTCGGCGCGATCGTCGTAGCTGCCGCTGATTTCCGCGGCTCGGCCTTCTCCGCGCAACGCGGTGGCCGTCTTCAGGCGCTTCGCGCCAGGAAGTTGCAACTGCACCTCGACGCCGTGAACGGGAACCAACGCCGCGATTGGCCGGCGTGGCGCCGCAGTGAGGTTGATCGCATGCAGCAGGTACTTGCCTGGCGCGCCACGCACCTTGTTCAGGGCCAGCTGCACGCTGGCCGGCGCGTTGGTCGTCACCGGGTTGGCACCGGCAAGCAGGTGGCGCACGGCGTTGGCCAGCAGGCGCGAGAAGTCCAGGTGGCCATGCATCGCCACGTTGCGATCGATGGGCGTGCTGAAGTAGACGCACTCGCCCGCGCCGAAGCGGTTCAACACCACGGTGGGATGGTCGGTCTGCAGCGAGTTCACCCACGCCCGCTCCGGCGGTTGCGGATAGATCCGGGGTACGTAGCCCAGCGGCGCCTCCACCTGGTCGTCGCGCTTGCGCACCAGCAGCGTGTTGCCCCAGTTGGCCACCAGTTCGGTATCTTCCAGGCCGGCAGTCAGCGGATGGCCGGGCTGCACATGCTGGTAGCCCCACAAAGTGGAGTCCTTCTGCAGGCCCGTGTAGTGGCAGCCGAACACGTCGGCCAGGCCGAAGTCGGCGCGTTGGCTGCCGTCCGGATTGCACAGCGAAGTCTGGTGGGTGGCCAGCAGCCGGCCGCCGCCGGCGACGAAGGCGCGGATCGCCTCGATCTCGCGCTCGCCCAGCACTGCTGCATTCGGGACGGCCAACAGCCGAACGCCCTGCAGCGCATCGGCGCCCAGGTCGGCATCGCGGATGAAGCGGTACTGCACATGTGCGTCCAGCAGCGCCTGCTCCAAGCCCATCACGTGGGTGAAGTAGCGGTCCTGGCTGCGGTCGTTGTCGCTGAAGCGGATGTCAGACTGCTGCGAATAGAGGATGGCAACGGCGGCGGCCGGCTGCTGGCCGTGCAGCACGCCCTGGTGCTCCTTCATCCAGGCGAAGATGTCGGAACCCAGGTAGGCGTTGCGGCGGTCGGGCGCGCGGCCCGGGTGCTGGCCGGTGAAGGTGCAATCCCACAGCGAGCCCCCCGCGCTGATCGCCTGCCACATCCAGATGCGCACTTCGGCCGGTGCGCCGGACACATAGCGCAGATGGTTGGCAGTGCCCAGGTGGCCGTACAGCACCACCGGCGTCTTGTCGGCGTCCAGCGACTGCTGGAACTTGACCAGCGTGGCCGGCGCCTGCAGCGGCTCGTGGTAGGCCACGAACAGCGGCATCACCATGAAATCCATCGTCGCCTTGACCGCGTAGGCGTCGTAGCTGGCCTTCTTGTAGTACTCGTAGAACAGCCCGAAGATCTCGGCGCAGAAGGCCTTGTCCTCGCCGTAGCCCTTGACCTCGGCCTGGAAGTTCTTCAGGTGGGTCATCAGCTTGCCGGCTTTCCAGCCGCGGTACTCGTCGTACTGCGGGCTGTCGAAGTTGCCACCGCGCGGCAGCTCTTTGCCGAGGTCTCGCCGGTAGCCTTCGGAACAGCGCTGGCAGTAGCAGGCGCCCATCTGCATCGGCGCGTTTTCCCAGATGCCGTCGATGTCGTAGCGCCTGAACAGCTCGCGGGCGTAGCCGAAGGCGTGCTCGTTGCGGTACCAGCCCAGGTAGCAAGGGGCATACAGCGTCTCGGGCAGCGGCTCGCCATGCCATTGGAAGGGTACCGGCTTGCCCTCGGCATCGACCGCGAACCAGTCCGGGTGCTGGTCGTAGTGGCGCTTGTCGACACCGCGGAAATCCACCCGCACGATCACGCGGATGCCGGCAGCGCGGCAGGCCTTCGTGACGTCCGCCAGGATGTCCCGCTCGCCCATGAAGCGGTTCGGGCTGGAGATCGCCAGGTCATGGCGGAAGAAGTCGACGATGCCGCCGCCGTTGACGATGAAGACGTTGGCGTGCGTGTCCTTCAGGTACTGCACCACGCCTTCCACGTCGTAGTCGACGATGTCGATCTCGCGCAACACCGTCTGCTGGATGCGCAGCTGCTGTTCGTACCACTTGCCCGTCATGTCGTGCTCCATCACTCGACCTTGGCGCCCGAGGCCTTGACCGCCGGCATCCATTTCTGCCGCTCCTGGTTCAGGAAGGTTCCGTACTGCTGGGGCGTCATCGGCCGCGGGGTCTGGCCGTCGGCAGCCAGTTCCTTCTTCATCTCGGGTGTGGCCAGGATGGCGTTCAGCTCCTTGTTGATCCGTTCCGCCGCGGCGGCCGGCGTGCCCGCCGGGGCGTTCAGACCGAACCAGATCGTGACGTCGTAGCCCTTCAGCCCCACCTCCTCTGCAGTCGGAACGTCTGGGAACAGCGAGGACCGGTTCTTGCCGGAAATCAGCACCGCACGGGTCTTTCCGTTCTGCACAAAGTCCTTCAGGGCCGTGCCCTCGCTGCCGAATACCATGTCGATCCGACCCTCGTAGAGATCGACTCGCAGCGGGGAGATGGCCTTGTAGGGGATGTGCCTGATCTGGGTCCGGGTCATCGACTTGAACATCTCCATTGCCAAGTGGTTCGAGGAGCCGCTGCCGGAGGAACCGTAGGTGAGCCGATCCGGCTCGCGCTTGGCCATGTCGATGAGGTCTTTGATGCCTTTGACGGGCAGGTCGCTGCGCACGACGAGCACGTTGCTGGTGCTGGAGATCAGGCCGACCGGGTCGAAATCCTTGGCGGCGTCGTAGCGAAGCTTGTCGTAAAGCGCCGGGTTGATCGCCAAGGTGCCGGTGGTTGCCAGGAACAAGGTGTAACCGTCAGGCTTGGCGCGCGCCACGGTCTCGGCGCCGATGGTGCCGCCAGCACCGCCGCGATTGTCGATGACCACCGGTTGGCCCAGGCGGATGGAGAGCTTCTGCCCGATGGAGCGAGCGATCGCATCGGTGGGGCCTCCCGGTGCATTCGGCACGACGATGGTGATCGGCCGCTCGGGATAGGTGCTCGCGCCCGACAGGGCGGGTGTCAGTGCGAGCGCGGAAACGGAGCCGAAGAAGGTAATGCGTGCAATGAGTGATTTCACGATGTCTCCTGGGATGGTGGGGTGCCGACCGGAATCGGAGCGGCACGGAAGGTCTGCAATGGCAATGCAATTATGTGTATGCTTATGATGCAAATGGTGTGCAAATAGTCCGGTCGAACCCTAGGGGCCGCTTGGAGCTAGCGCGCTCACAGCACCTCCCCGGTGCAAGCGGTGCCGTTTGCGTGCGACAATTTCTTTTTTTGCACCGCTTTAGGAGGTGGTTTTTGGAAAACGCCCATCCAGCGGCGACCGCGCGCCTGGAAGACGTCGCCAGGCTCGTCGGATGCTCCATCTCTACGGCATCGCGTGCGCTCGCGGGAAATTCAGCGATCAGCCCCGCCATGCGGGTTCGCATTCAGGAGGCGGCAGCCCAGCTTGGGTATTGCGTGCCCGTCGTGGGCCGAAAGACCGGGAAAAGCAAGACCCGCACCGTCGGCGTCGTCATCGATGTTTTGCAGAACAATCCATTCATGACACAGCTGCTTGAGCACTTGCACGTTGCTTTGCACAAGGCGGGCTACCAAGTGATGCTTTTCATGGATTCGCAGATCCAGCGCAGCAATGTGTCCTCAGCCCGACCCCTGATCGACGATTACCTGGAGGGAATGATCTTTGCCACGGCAACACTCGGCGCGAAGATCGTTCTCGACCTGCACGACCGCGGCATGCCGATCGTGCTGGTCGTGCGGTCGATCGGCTCCGACAAGATCGATACGGTCGAGATCGACAATGTGCACGCTGGCGCGGAGGCCGCCCGGCATCTCCATGAGCTCGGACATCGGGAGATCGGGCTTGTGATGGGACCCCAGAACACCTCCACCAGCCGCGACCGCGCGGAAGGAGCGCTGACCAACCTTGCTGCCGCCGGCATCGAGCGCGACCAAGTGCGGCTGACCTGGGGGGAGTACACGTCCGAAAGCGGCTATTCGGCAGCGATGTCGCTGCTTTCGCGGGTCGACCCCGTGACGGCGATCATCGCCGCGAACGATACCGTGGCCCTGGGTGTGCTGGAGGCGTGCAAGCGGCGCGGTGTCGAGGTCCCCGGGCAGTTGTCCGTGGTCGGCTTCGACGACATCCCGCTGGCCGGGTCACCCCTGATCGGGCTGACGACCATCCGCCAGCCGGTCGAAGCCATGGCCCGACTGGCGGCCCAAAGGCTGGTGGAGCGCATGCAGTTGCGGGGACCGGCGCAGCCGGTGCGAGATATTCTTCCCGTCCATCTGGTCAGCCGTGGCAGCACGGGCCGGCCACGCGCGCGTACCGTTTGACGGGAGCCGCGGCTGCTGATCCGCGTGCCCCCAAGGGGCCCGCTGCCGACGGATCAAAAGGGGTACTGCTGACCGTTGGGCTCAATGGTCAACCATTTGAGCTCGGTGAATTCATCAATGACTGCGCGCCCGTCGAATCGGCCGTATCCGCTGTCCTTGGTGCCACCATAGGGTGCCTGTGCCTCGTTCTGAACCGTCGATCCATTGACGTGGACCGAGCCGTATTCCAGGTCCATGGCCACCGCCAATGCGCGGTTGACGTCGCGACCAAACACGCCCGACGACAGACCATAGGCGCTGTCGTTGGCCACGTCTATGGCCTCTTGCGGCCCCTTGACGCGCACGACCACGGTGATCGGGCCGAAGGTTTCCTGATCGTAGCTCTTCATGTTCGGCTTGACATGGTCCAAGATGGTGGCGGACATCACCGCACCCGAGGCCACTCCGGTCAACGCGCGGCGGCCGTGATGAGCCTGATCCAGTCGGCTCGCATGAACGGCCTCGACCCCTTTGCCTATCTCAAGGACATCCTCAATCGGCTGCCCACACACAGGGCCAGCCGTATCGAGGAGTTGCTGTCGAATCATTGGTAGCCCACGAGCACCGTCGACGCCTGAAGGTCGACCACGGCGGCCACCAACGGTCAACTTGGGCTGGCCGGACGGATACGGTGTTCCTTGAAATGGAGCCTGTCGATCCCGTTACTTCGCGAAGTACATCGTCCGGAACGCCATGCCATCACGCAAGGTCACAATGGCATTGAATCCCAGGTGATGCATGCACTCGCGCAGGATCAGCAATGCGGCGGCGGGCATGCCACGGGTCGGAGCGTTGGAGCCGGTGTCACGGCCTGCGAGCGACGCCGCGGCCAGATGCTCGAAAAGCAATTCCACGTCGCCGCGACCGAGACGCCCGCCGTCGGCTTGCAGCCCTGGAAGTGCTCTCAGCAGCGGATCGAATGTGGCGATCTCGCCGCGGTCGGCATGCGCAAGATGCTCGCTCATCAGCGCCGTTTCGACTTCGTCGATCGCTAGTTCCAGCTGCAACGGGCTGGGGAGACCTTGTTGCCAATGACGGTCGGCGAGCCCACGAGGTGCGATCGCGATCCTGAAGACTTCCTCGGTGCCCGCGTGAAACACCGTCCGGTCCGGCTCGAAGCTCAGGTACGTGGGCGCCTACAAGTGTCGTATTTTCCGGACCGACACCGCTGGCGCGCTGCCATTTCTCAATCGTCTCTACGAAGCGATCCATCGTGGCAGCGATGCGGCTCGGTCGGTTGTCCTCAGTGATGCCGCGGACGGAAAACCATTGCCAACCCGATCCCAGGTCGGACGCGTCGGGCGACTGCACGCTCACCACCCAGGCCAGTGGACGTCGAGCGGCCAAGCTCTTGCCCAGCGCCCGCAGGTCCTCAGCGCTTGAGCCCATGCCGTGAAAGAGCAGCACAATTTCGGCCATTCGGTCGGCGGCCAGTTCGGGCATGCGGATGAGCAGGTCGTTCATCGGGGGCTATTCGTTCATTGTGTGGCGCCGAAGACGAACACGTCCATCGACAGCACGCCGTGTGCGATGCCGCCTTCCAGCGCTCGCGAAGTTTGTGACGACGCGCCGGCGGCGGCCACCAGCAACGGCCAGGCATGCGGCGCGTCCGCCCAGTGCGGCGAGAAGATGAGCACGACTGCGGGCCGCGGCAACTCGCGACCCAGCATCGCGAGCTGAGCGGCTGCCCGCCCACCGTCCAACGCAAAGGTTGGCGCTCCGTGGGAGACGAAGATGGCGGGCAGGCGGCCCATCGTCGCGATCCCCCTCAGGCCTCTGTGGACAGCGCGCGGTCCACAGAGGCGCGGCCGGCACCGCTGAGCAGCAGGGAGAGAGACGCCGCGAACAGCGCCAGAGCGTACTCGATGCCGCCCTTGTCGAGGAAGAAGCCCTTGCCGATGTGGACCGACAGGATGGCCACCAGCATGGTGAACGACAACGCCGCTGCGGCCGGGCGCACCACCAGCCCGAGCACGAGCAGCAACCCTCCGAAGAATTCGGCCGCCCCTGCCAGCAAGGCCATCAGTACCCCAGGGTTCAGGCCGATCGAACCGAAGAACTGCCCGGTGCCTTCCAGGCCATAGCCGCCGAACCAGCCGAACAGCTTCTGGGCGCCGTGAGCGGCGAAGATGAGCCCGACAGGCACACGCAGTGCGAGCGCGGCAGCGCGGTCATCGGTGGAGAGCAGCCGTTGAAGGAAACTGTTCGAAATCACGTCGACACTCCTTCAGATTACTTGGCGCCCAGGCCGATCTGGTTCATGAAATCCTGGTTGTCCCAGAACAGCCATTCGTGGTCCATCGTGCCATCCTTCCAGTGGCCGATGGTGGCCATGCCGATCGCGAAGCGCTTCCCGGTCGGCTGGATGACCTTGCCGTCGGGCAGCGGCATCGGTTTTGTGAAGGTGCCGGTCATCACGCCGGTCACCGCCGTCCACGTCCCCGAGCCGAAACGGATCGGATGCGTCTTGATCGCGATGTCCGGCGCGAAGACGAACAGCGCCTTCAGGTCCTCGATGTGCTTGTCGATGCCTCTAGTTTCGTGACCATCCGGCCAGGTGACCACGATGTCCTTGGCATGGCTCTCGTGCAGACGGTCCCACTTCTGGTTGCTGAACACGTCGAAATCCAGCGTGTCGAAGACCTTCAGGTTCTTCTCGACCGCGGGCGCTTGACGTTCAGCCTTCGGCGGCGGGGTCGTCGGGTTCTCAGCCAGTGATTGGGCCTGCGCGGCCACAGCGGCTGAAGTGATCAAGGCGGTCAGTGCCACGGCCTTGGCAATGCGGGCAGTCATGTTCGTGCTCCTTTGAATCGCGTTGTGGACGCTCAAGCCTTGCGGATCCACGCCGGCGCGATGGACGTGCCCAACCCGGCGCCATAGCCGAGGTAAATGTTCAGACCGGCCAGCGGCTCAAGATAGCGGGCGTTCTTCAGGCCACCGGCATCGACGACGCTGAAGCCCATGCTTTCAGCCAATGCAACCGCCGTTTGCTTGGCCTGCTGGCTGTCGCCGGCGACGAAAACGCTGACCTTCTGGCCCTTGCCGAAGTCGGCGCCTTCGGCCAGCACCTGAGCGAATACCGTGTTGAAGGCCTTGACGATCTCGGCGTCGGGTACGGCCTTGGCGATTTCCTCCGCCGCCGATGTGCTGTGGCCGATGGTCAGCCCCATGTAATCGGCGGTCAGCGGGTTGGTGATGTCGATGACCACCTTGCCGGCCAGATTGCCTACCGAGCGCAGCGCAGCGACCGCATCTCCAAAGCCGGTGGCCAACACGACGGCGTCGGCACCCTCGGCAGCGCCTACGGTCGGCACGGCCTTGGCGCCGGGTGCCGAGGCGGCGACCTTGGCCGCCTTTTCCGCATCGCGGGCGGTCACGCTGACTTGGTGGCCGGCGCGGGTGAGTTGTTGAACGAATGCCGAACCCATGTTTCCGGCGCCGATGACAGTGACTTTCATGCTGTGACTCCTGTGGCACGCAGCGGGCTCGCTGCGATGGAGAAACTGTAGAGGCCCAAATCGCGGAGATAAATAGGCGTTCGACGCACAAATCATCCCGATTTTCGGGACAATGCTTCATGGACAAATTTCAAGAGATGCGTGCCTTCGTCGCGGTGGTCGAGGCCGGCAGCTTCGTGAAGGCGGCCGAGTCGTTACAGTCGTCGAAATCCGCGGTGTCGCGCCTCGTCGGCGATCTCGAGGCGCGGCTTGGCGTGCGCCTGCTGCACCGCACGACGCGAAGACTTTCGTTGACGAAGGAGGGCGAGGTCTTCCACGGGCGTTGCGTCGAACTACTCGGCAGCGTGGAGGAGGCCGAGGCCGAAATCACCGCGCAAGCCGGCGAGGTAATCGGCCAGCTCAGGGTCAACGTCCCGGTCACTTTCGGTCAGATGTACTTGGCGCCTCTGTGGCCAACCTTTATGGACCGCCACCCGAAGGTCACGCTGGACGTGACCCTGTCGGACCGCGTGGTCGATCTGGTCGATGAGGGTTTCGACCTGGCTGTACGCATTGCCCGCTTGCCCAGTTCCTCGTTGGTCTTGCGGTCACTTGCCTCTACGAGGCTGATCCTCTGTGCATCGCAGGACTATCTGCGTCGGCACGGCACACCGACCCAGCCTTCCGACCTGACCCACCACACCGTGAACATTTACACCCTGCTATCAATGGGTGACCAGTGGCAGTTCGAGGGCCCCGAAGGGCAGGCCAGCGTTAAGGTGGTGCCGCGCATGCGCAGCAACAGCGGGGACACTTGCGTGGAGGCCTCGCTTCGAGGGCAGGGCATCGTGCTTCAGCCATCATTTCTGGTTGGCGCGCATCTGCGGTCCGGGGCACTGGTCGAGGTGCTCCCGGAATACCGCTCTATCGAACTTGGCGTGTATGCGGTGTACCCGACGCGCAAGCACCTCACTCCTAAAGTGCGGGCGCTGATCGATTTCTTGGTGGAGGCCTTTCGGCGCGCACCCTGGCCGGCCTAGTACTACAGCCGTAGATCTCCTTTGCGTTCGCTAGCTGATCCACTACATGAATAACAGCGTATGCGAGCGCTTGCGAAGGCGTGGGAAGGAAAGCTTAGGAGGAAGCCCTTGGAAGACGCCCATCCACCGGCGGCCACGCGCCTGGAAGACGTCGCCAGGCTCGTCGGATGCTCCATCTCTACGGCATCCCGTGCGCTCGCAGGAAATTCAGCGATCAGCCCCGCCATGCGGGTTCGCATTCAGGAGGCGGCAGCCCAGCTTGGGTATTGCGTGCCCGTCGTGGGCCGGAAGACCGGGAAAAGCAAGACCCGCACCGTCGGTGTCGTCATCGATGTCTTGCAGAACAATCCGTTCATGACACAGCTGCTTGAACACTTGCACGTTGCCTTGCACAAAGCCGGCTACCAGGTGATGCTCTTCATGGATTCGCAGATCCAGCGCAGCAATGTGTCCTCAGCCCGACCCCTGATCGACGATTACCTGGAGGGAATGATCTTTGCCACGGCAACACTCGGCGCGAAGATCGTTCTCGACCTGCACGACCGCGGCATGCCGATCGTGCTGGTCGTGCGGTCGATCGGCTCCGACAAGATCGATACGGTCGAGATCGACAATGTGCACGCTGGCGCGGAGGCCGCCCGGCATCTCCATGAGCTCGGACATCGGGAGATCGGGCTTGTGATGGGACCCCAGAACACCTCCACCAGCCGCGACCGCGCGGAAGGAGCGCTGAACTACCTTGTCGCCAGCCGGTCGAAGCCATGGCTCGGCTGGCGGCCCAAAGGCTGGTGGAGCGCATGCAGTTGCGGGGACCGGCGCAGCCGGTGCGAGATATTCTTCCCGTACATCTGGTCAGCCGTGGCAGCACGGGCCGGCCACGCGCGCGTACCGTTTGACGGGAGCCGCGGCTGCTGATCCGCGTGCCCCCAAGGGGCCCGCTGCCGACGGATCAAAAGGGGTACTGCTGACCGTTGGGCTCAATGGTCAACCATTTGAGCTCGGTGAATTCATCAATGACTGCGCGCCCGTCGAATCGGCCGTATCCGCTGTCCTTGGTGCCACCATAGGGTGCCTGTGCCTCGTTCTGAACCGTCGATCC